>JBMDXV010000058.1:0-19755 GCA_048594525.1 Gammaproteobacteria bacterium
TGAAAATATTTAAAAAAAGGGTTAAATTAAATTTCCAAAAATTAAAACGGAGCCAAAAGCTGTCTATAAAAACTCTTCTTTTTTTACCTGGAGTTTTCAGATTTTAGATTTTGAAGGTGCTTTTGGTTGGAAAAACTGTCAATGCCCTGATAAATTTAAAGAAATATTAAAAAAGAAAAAAGATTTTGAATCTATGTCTTTGCAAAATTGGAGAGAACAGGGATGCCATAATATAGCATTAGACAAGCTATCAAAAAGCGCATTAAAAAGACTGAAGGAACTTCATCTGGATGATATTGATGAGTTATATTCTATTCACATCACTGGGAAAGAAAGAATTTTTTGTATAAAAATGAATAATGTTATGAAAGTTTTATGGTGGGATCCCTTACACAAGGTATGCCCTAGCAAATTGAAACACACTTGAAATTTACGGACTTCTGCCGCTCAAGATGAACCTGTACTTCACTCCCACGTAGTGAGGGCCTCCCCTAGAAGGATGTGCCAGGTTCTGCTTACTTTACATCACATCGTCTTTTGCAGGATGAAAGCGGAGACTCCGCTTTCTGGGTTATGCCTTGATTTAGATGCGTCCACTCATCCATACTAACTTGCCGATTAAGTGAATCTCTGAGAAATCGTTAACCGTTCTATCGGGAATGCGAACTTTGGCGTTAGCATTGTCGCAGCATATTTTATAGGCTGAACCTTCCTTGTAAATTCGACGTGCAACAATTTGATCGTCAATCTTAAGCGCATATCTTCCTCCGCTCTCAACTTCCTTTTTGTCGGTATCCACAATAACCCAAGCCTCTTTTTCAATATAAGGAAGCATTGAGTCGTCTTGAATTTCAAGCCACATTGCTTTGTAAGCATCTGTTCCAATTTTTTGCAGGGATTTTACTTGATCATCAGATATATTCATGGTTTTATTCTCCATAGATTGTTTGCCGGATGGCAAAAAAGAATCTATGTTTAAAATTGGAATACTTAAAGTATTTTCAAATGGAATTAACTGTGGAGTTTTAATTTCTTCCGAGTTCAGAGATTCATGCTCTTTATCCATCCAGTATTCAGGTAAATCCAATGAAGTTTCAATATCTATGGCAAAATTTCTACCTATGGAATTTTGATATCCATTGATATATTTTGTTAAAATTTTGTAAGACTTACCTGTTTTCTCTTCAAGTCCTTTGCGTGTGTATTTTCCCTCAAGTAATTTTAAATTATTACGTCTATTATCGCTTATAATTTCTTTCTTATGATCTGCATTCACAAAATAATTCCTTAATTTACCAAAAGGTAGAATTTTAACAATAAAAACATTTTTACAAAACACCCTTGCAGTAGACTTTAAAATGTAATATTATCTACCTATCGGTAGACAAAATGAATTACTATGCAAATTGAACAATACTTAAAAGGGCTTCCTTGGGGTGGAAAATTTAAACTTTCAAAATTTTTAAAAGTAAGTACTGCCACGGTTGCGAAATATTCACGACCCGTAACCCATTTTGAAAAGTTATTTCCAACCCCCGAAAAAGCAAAATTGATCGAGAATTTTTCTTTAGAAAACCCTGAATGGGGTCACATTACCCTTGAAGATATTCTTGGAGAGGAGCGAGCCACAGAGGTTAGAGCTATATGGGCTAAAAATCATGGCGGTTGAATTTTTAGATGCTGCATTTGATCAGAGCATTCCTGCTACTCAAAAACTCGTATTACTGGCGATGTCAAATTATGCGAACGAACACGGAATATGCTATCCCTCAATCACTACCCTAATGAAGAAAACAAGCTTAAAAAAGGATGCTGTAATAAGGTCAATTAAAGGTCTTTCAGAAATAGGAATTGTAGAGAAAATTGACAACAGCAACGTGTGCAAAAAATATCTTAAACGTGAAAATCAAAACTGCTACAAAATTAACCTAAAACAAAATAAACCAGTAGCTAATAACGACCTGTCGTTTAAAACGACCGGTAGCTCAAAAAGACTAGAACCAGTAGCTAATAACGACCAGTTACCAGTAGCTAATAACGACCTAAACCGTCATATAGAACCGTCAATAAAACCGTCAATAGAAAAACTAAAGCAAAAAAAAGCAGAAACACCGAAAGAAAAAATCCCATACGACGAGATCGTGAATGTGTACCACGAAGTTTTGCCTGAACTGCCAAGCGTTCATGTCCTCACTGACAAAAGACGCAAGCACATCAATGCCACCTGGCAAAAAAGCATAAAGGCAAGAAGCCTTGAGTGGTGGAGGGAGTACTTTGAGCACGTCTCTGGCATTCCCTTTTTGTTGGGTAGCAAAGGCTGGAAGGCAGACTTCGAGTTTTTAACCAACTTCAACAACATCGTCAAAGTGATTGAGGGCAAGTATGACAGCAGCTAGGACTGATGACCTCAAGCAACCGCAGCACACTCTCAAACAACAAAGGAACAAAAATCATGAAAAACCAGAAAATCTGCAGCGTAACCGCCGAGCAAGGCTTGATCGGAGCGCTTTTGCTTGATCACAAAGTCTATACCCGCATCGCTTGCCGGAAGCTTATCCCGGATGATTTTCAACTTGACCTTTGCCGAGAAGTTTACACGCTGATCGAGCGTTTAGCCGCTGAAAGCAAGCCTTGGGATACGGTTGTGATTGGGAAGTTTTTGAAGCCTGAGAGCATGGCGAGCCTGATTGAATTAGCTAAAAATACCCCAGGCACCTCGAACGCTGAAGCTTATGCGGAGATCGTGAAAGAGCGGTCTATACGCCGTAAAATCGTAGAGCAAGCCGTTTTAATCGAGAAAAAAGCCTATGACCCCTTTGAGCAAAATAGCGATGAGTTGCTGGCCTTTTGCATGAGCACCCTTTCCGCACTTAGGGATAGTCACCTCGTCTCGAACAAGCAAAGCCAGTCCCTCAATAACAGCGTTCTTGACTTCCTGGCCTACATCATGCGCCGGAGAGAATCAGACAGCGTGTATGAGGGAATCCTCAGCTTAATGCCCTCAATCGATTCCCTTACTGGCGGCTTTTGCGGGGGTCACTTGATCGTCATTGCCGCCCGGCCTTCTGTTGGTAAAAGCGCTTACGGTCTCTTTTGTGCAAGCCGCGCGCTTATGCAAGGGAAGCATGTCCTGTTTTGGTCAACTGAGATGAACAACCACACCATCCTGGCGCGGATGTTCTCTCAGCTTTGCTCGATACCTGCTTACAATTTAACACATGCGCCGAAGTACTTGCTAGACAAGCACATCGAACAGATCAGCGAGTCAAGCTCAGATTTTGAGACCCTTTACGTCGAAAGCGGCTACGCAAAAGTCAAAACGGTTTGCGACAAAGCCCGCGTCATGCACAAACAAGGCAAGCTCGACCTGCTCATCGTCGATTATCTGCAAAACTTGCAAGGAGAAGGTGAGGGAACCGTCGAGCGCTTAGGGCATGTCTCAACCTCTCTCAAAAAGCTTGCAATGGAACTTGATATTCCCGTGATTGCTTTGGCTCAGCTAAACCGCCAGGCACAACACATGGACGTCCCGAGCATGGCTGAGATTAAAGGCTCAGGCGCGATTGAACAGGATGCCGACCTTGTCTTGCTTTTGCACCGCAACCCCGAGGAGGGCGAAGAAAAGCATTGGCTTATTTGCGCCAAGAACAGGCACGGCGAAACCAAAAATATACCGATTTTGTTTGAAAAATCATATCAAAACTTCAAAGAGGATGACGCCGCCGGCAGATTTTTAACGAAGGCAGCCAGCAAGCGCGGAGGATTTTCACTATGAACACGCTTGCGCCCAATCCTGAACATATCCGAGACATTTTGAAGAGGATGCCATTTAAAAAACCACAGGAGGAAAAAAATTGAAAACTGATGAATGCCTCCAAAACGCGTTTAAAGGAACTTATTTTACATTTTGGAATGAATGGGCTACACGACTATTAGATTTCAGAGAAAATGCGATAAAGGTGCGTTATTTCTATTTTAAACGGCATTATAACGAATAGGAGAAGGTGAAAATGCACTTAGTTTACGTCCCAAGTGATTCGGGCGGCACAATGTACGAACTAAAAACGTACAGTAAGGCCAGAACATTTTCACAGCGACACGCTTCAATAGGTGCCCAAATGCTGGGCAAAGCAAAGAAGATCGATAACCTCGATTTAATCGCACAAAGAGTGTTTTACAAAGGCAGAAAATATAACAAAAAGGAGGTAAAAAATGGATAAGCAAGACTTTCAAAAAATAGTACACGACGTGTTCATCAAGCCTTTCAAGGAGAAGGATGAAAAACAGCCAGAATCCGAAAGCGTTCAGGTGGAAAAAACTCAAGAAAAACCGAAAAAAGGCAATATGCGCAGGGGGAAAAAGCGTGAAAATTAAATGGTTCGAATTTTGGAAGTGGAAGGCCGAAGTGAAAATCCTGGAAGAACAAATATTGGCTAAAAATCATATCATCGACTCACTTCGGGCAGAAAAAAATAAGCTCAATCAGCGCGTGCACGATCAACACGAGCAACTCATAAAACTGCGTGCGCCCGAACGAAATGGCGCGATTAAAAGGAGTAGAAAGGTTTGATTAAACTTGAACTACCTTATCCCGACAAAGCCCTAAGACCCAACTCCTGCGCACACTGGAAAGCCAAAATGAAAGCCAAGCAGGACGCAAGGGAGTTAGCCCAGTACATGGCACTCAAGCACAAGGGCCACTTCGCCAAAGAAGACACCCTCACCATGATCGTCGAGTTCCTCTTTACAGACTCAAGACGCCGAGATTTAGACAACTTGCTCTCAGCTTGCAAGCACTCAATAGATGGCGTTTTCTTAGGCTTGGGCGTCGATGACTCTCAAGTCGAAGAAGTGAGACTTTTGAAGCGTAAGAAGGCTGAGAAAGAAGCCGTCTTAATAACCATCAACACTTAGGAAAAACATGCCAGTCATTCAAATCAAAAACCCTGGGAATGTCATTCAGATTAGTGGATTGAAGTATGCTCGGCTTAAGAAGAAGGTTAGTATTCGAGAGCTAGCAAAAAGAATAGGAAAAGATGAGCGTATTATCAGGATGTTAGAAAAAAGACGTTCTGGCGCTACAGAAACAATAGCGGCGGTTTGTAAAATATTATCAATATCAGAAGAAAAGTTTAAGGAAGTTATTGAAATTAATGAGAATGAGCTTGATAGTCTTGAGTATAATATTTCCAGGGGAAAAGTTAATAAAAAAGATTTAGGAAGAATTGACTTTTTGTTTAATAAAATATTATCTTCTCAGTGGAATAGTAAAAAGTTGAATTTAAATTGCCCAGAACTATAAAAGAGAGATAGAAATGTCACGTGACCTAATAAAACATAAGAAATTTGAAGATGTTATTAATAAGGAACATCGTAATGCAGTCGTTAAATGGATAGCAGAAGGGAATACCCACAAAGGCGTCATGGTGCTTTTAAAAGGAAACTTTCAAATTGAAATAAAACAGGTTGAAACATTTACAAAGCACTTCGCGAAAGAGATCGAAGAAGGCCATGCCATACTCGAAACAAGCCTGCAAAATACACTCTACAAGAAAGCACTCAAAGGCGATAACGCCTCTCTTTTCTTCGCACTTAAAACCAAGTTCGGCTGGCGAGAAACCGCAAGGTTCGACCTCGACCAGGCCAAGGAAGCAAAAGAACAACTCGCACAACTTATCACCGAAACCGCATCCGGCAAGATGGATTCGTCTGAGGCAAAAAACATCGCGTCCATTCTCGAACTCAAAGAAAAAGCGAATAAGGGAAACCTCGGCGAAAGCGTCGCCTCTAGCATCATCGTATCGCCTTATACGCCCGATGAAATCGCTGAAGAAATTGAAAATATGAACCAACCAGAAAAGGAGAGTTAAGATGCAAAATCAAGACATTATAGAAGCTTTGAAAGAAGCCATTGATCACATAGGTGAGAAAGGGGATTTAGCAACAGTTATGGAAGAGGTTTATCAGAAAACAGGAACTCTCAATAACGTCGCTTATGCTGTCTTGATCTATCCTCTTATAGTTTTCTTGGAGAAATTGGAAGTTAAATCCAATCCTCCTCGGGATTTCAAGGGGCTTGTTTCAGAAGATGAAAAAAGAGAGATTCAACTCCCACCCTTAAAGCCACAAAGCCTAACGTGAGTTGAGAAAGCCAAAACCACCCCTTGACTTTCCCATCCGACGTTGCTAGGCTGATTGTAGGTGCTGAAAATACCTTCTATAGTGCGATTGCAACGTCATAGCTGAGTTTTCTTCTATGGCCGAGAGTAAGGCGAATAAAATACCCATCCTAATCCCTGGGAAATAAGCCTTGCCGTACCTATAGACGGTTTTTCAACCCTTGGCCGCCTTCTGAAAAAGGGCGATTTAAAACCTATAGGAGAGTAATTATGTCTCATTTAGAAGTATTTAAGTTTGAAAACCACGCTGTAAGAATCAATCTGGATGCTGAAAATCAACCTTGGTTCTGCTTTAAAGATGTGTGCGACGCATTGACTATTGTTAATGTTGGCGTAGCTAGAAACCGCATGGAATCTAGCGGCATCTGCAAGACAGATGTATCAATTAACAATCATATCTACAAAATGCTATTCATAAACGAACCTAATCTTTACAGGGCAATCTTTCAATCAGTAAAGCCGGAAGCTAAGCGATTCCAGAATTGGGTATTTGAGGAAGTCTTGCCCGCAATTCGCAAGACTGGCTCATGCGGCCAACCTCAAGCCGAATCAAAGCTAACCCACTATCCTGAGCTTTATCTCGCAGTCTCAAGGATAGAAAAGCTATTCGGCTACGATGCCGAGACAGCCAGTATGCACCTCTTTCGACAAATGCGCCGAATCCTAGGCAAGGAGTATCGGAAGACAGGAACAGACCTCGGCGAGATTAGCCCAAAGTACTTGACCTATCTCATGATCTGGCTCGAAAACGTCGAGAAACATGCTTTAAAAATGTCTCAGATTTGCGCCAATACCGAGCAAGAGTTCATTGCACGCTTTATCAACCCGCATGAGCTAAGAATGCATATCAATCCAGACAGCTTGCCTCATTATTACAAAATGAATGTGATCTATGCTAAAGCCAATGAGCAAGACTTTTTAGACCACTTGCGCGGGTTTGATAGGTATTAAGAAATTTAAGTTGTGATCTTAGGGGCTTATGCCCCTGTTTACATATAACACCTGTTAAATTAAGATGTCTTGTGGTATTATAAAATTAATATTTTTAAATGCAGGAGATTAAATGTCTGATTTAGAAACTTTTTCAATCCAGTCCGAAAAGCTTAGCTTAGAAAGCTTCGTTGCTTTAAATGAAGAAGAAAAAGCTAACATACAATATTCTAGTATTGTTCCTCCATCATTATATGATGATAATGACTTCGGAGGAGTTTATGTGGAATATCGAATTCCTCTTTTCCCATAATTTAGGAGAGTATAAATGAAGCAAAACTCCGCTATTGCTGTAGCGAACTGGTTCGTTTTAAAAGGTATTTCTGAAAACAAGCCAGTTGATACTATGAAGTTGCTAAAGCTAGTTTATATTGCTCAAGGAGTGGCCCTAGCAAAAGGACACTCACTTTTTGAAGAGCCTATAGAGGCTTGGAAATATGGCCCAGTTATTCCAAGCGTTTATCATGCGTATAAGGCACATGGAAATAACCCTATTACCAAGCTAACCCCAATTGGTGGCCAAATTGACTTTGATGATCAAGAAAATATTGTTGTTAAGCCTGAAATGCCTGATGAAAATAAGCAAATTGATGAAATTTTAACTTCTGTTTGGGAGGCATTCTCCCCATATACTGGAGTAAAGCTCTCTAACTGGTCACATGAGGAAGCTGGGCCTTGGTTTAAAGAGTGGGAGCATAATAATGGCAAAACTCATACAAACCATGCTATTAATCCTAAGCTAATGGAGGATTATTTTAGACAGTTCATTAACTAAAAAGATCAGAAAATGAGGAAAAATTTAATAAAGATTGATGCTGTTTACGACAAGCTTGACAACTCTCAGACTCAAGAGCCGGATACACTCTCTAAAGCAGCAATTAAAGATATTGAGAAAGCAGCGCGTGAAATTGCAATCAAGCGTGAAAACTCTGAAATCGGTCTTCGTGAAAAATATGAGAGACGTATTTTTTGGTGTGTTGTAATATATGTTTCTATAGTCTTGTTGGTTATATTAATGCAAGGCTTTGGCGATGTTTTTAAATTTTTTCATTTAGAAGCTCCTGTATTGATTGCACTTCTGACAACAACGACTGCAAATATTTTAGCTTTACTATTTTTAATCATAAAATATCTTTTCCACAGAGGGTAAGTTACAGCAAAGGGCCGTGAGGCCCTTTTTAGCTATTAAGCCTGCGAAATTCTTCACGCACCTTAGCTTCAACATCCTCAAATATTTGGTCGATCAATGCTTGAAAACATAATTGTTTTTCTCTATCGTTTCTTGCGGCATTAAAGTCGTCATATATTTGTACGTATGGGCCAAAATTAATCATTTTTTCTCCTTTTTTATAGATTATTGAACAGGATTAACGCTTACTAAATCATAGCTGTTTTCATCACTGGCATCTCCACCGTTGTATTTTACTTTGCAATCAAAACTGGTGCGTATTGTTGCTCCAAATGAATTTTGAGAATCAACAAACGAATATAAATTATATACATTATTACCAGCATTATTTACTCTGTTGCTTTCATCAAAAATATTTTGAAAATCTGCTGTAGAAGGAGACACCAGCCCTTGCTCAACATAGCCACGGCATGCCCTAACAATCGTCATTCCATTGTCATCTATAAAAGCTTTTGCTGGATCAGCTGTATAAGTTACACCGTTTGATTCTTGCTCGTTAGAAGACGAATCTGAAGATGGGGTTGCTGGACTGCTTGAGTTTGTAGCTTTAGTATTGTTTGTGTCGGGGTTAGAATCCTTTATATTTGCACCTGACATTGCCAAGGCAGAAAACAAAAGTATTGCAATAATTGCAATTGTTGTTTTAGAACTATGAACGACAGTCTTTCCTTTTTTTGCTTTTTCTTTATCAATCTTTCTGTACCATGCTAGACGAGTAGGACGAATTGTTAATAAGCCACAAATTAAAAATATTATTGCACTTAGCACGGTAAAAAATGTAAAATATCTTCCTTGAAAACTGGTTAGAGCGAAAAATATAAAAATTATACCGAAAATCCATTGTGTTACGTTCGATTTTATAAATTTAAAAAACATATTAAATCCTTTTATTTTGGTAGATAAATAATAAAAAACTAAATCACTTTATCAGATTTTTACAATTAAAAAAACTCAGTGTAGCGGGTGGATTTTGTGATCTGTTATAATATTGTATCTCTTAAAATTAAAATATTATGATTCAGCGAATTAAGCTATTACCAGCCTTCTATTTTCTAGTCACTCAGCCAGCGTTTGAAAAGTCTCTCGATTCAGGGCGAGGCTGTGCTAAGTCAACGGCAACGGCTGATTGTGTTTTGATCAAGTGCATGCAGTCAAAACAAAGGGTGCTTTGCGCAAGGGAAATTCAAAACTCGATCAAGCAATCAGTTAAAAAGCTTTTAGAAGATCGCATCACGCATTGGAACCTATGGGACAGATTCGATCGAACGGAAACTGAGATCAGGTGCATTGAGACAGGAAGCGAAATCTTTTTTGCGGGATTGCATCGGAATATTGACTCGATTAAGTCGATGCAAGGAATAACGCTTGTGTGGATTGAGGAAGCCCAAAGCGTATCGCAACAATCTTTAGAGGTGCTCCTTCCAACGATCAGGACGCCAGGCGCTGAAGTTTGGTACACATGGAATCCGACGAATAGGGAAGATGCAGTTTTCAAGCGATTTTACAGTAAAGTATTGCCGGAGGATTGCATCGCCAAGCACTTAACCTTAAAAGATAATCCTTTTTTTCCAAAAGAATTGCGTCGGCAGATGGAGTTTGATTACAAGCACAATCCCGAGCGCGCTGAGCATGTTTGGGGCGGAAAATTAGCGCCAAGTGGGAACGCAATGGCTGTCATGCCGAGGAACTGGCTAGAAAAAGCTGTGGATGCGCATATCGGGCGAGAGTTTGGTCGGCGCTTTCGCTATCTTGGTTTTGACATTGCCGATACCGGAGATGACCATAACGCCTTATGCGTGAGGAATGGGCCAGTCATTGAATACGTAGAAGAATGGGATAGCCAATTTATAGCTGAAGGCGTGGCGCACGCTGATTTAATCGCAAAACAACAGAATGTCGTGCGCGTTTATTTTGATGCAACGGGTGTAGGCGCGGGGGCTAAAGGGGACTTTAACCGCATTACAGATCGCACGTATAAGGCGCATCCGTTCATTGGCGCAAGCCAGCCTGGGGGCTATGATGATGATTATCTGCCTGGCATTACAAACGGCAAGTATTTTAGGAATCTTAAAGCGCAGGCATGGTGGAATTTGCGTTTAAGACTTGAAAACACGTTGCGCCTTTTGGATGGAGAAAAGATCGACCCTAATCAGTGCCTTTTTATCTCAAGTGCCAAGATCGCTAAAATTGAAGAATTTTTATCAGAACTTTCGCAAGCCTCGTATGAGCAGGAAGATGGTAAGCTAAAGGTCGATAAATCACCCGACGAGTCCGCATCGCCTAACATGGCTGATGCAACTGTGCTAGCATTCGCGCATGATATTGTCGATATAGGGTTAAAAGGCGATTAATGTTAAGCAGAATTCGAGGATTGTTCGGAGCGCAGCATAGCGTAACAGACCGCGCCATAGAGCCACGGATTGCGCCCGCTGAGCGGATTGTAAGGGTAAAAGATGGTGGAACATTTTACAATACAATGAGTGGTATGGGCGGAAATGCGGATAAGAGCACGCAATCGGCTTGGGGGCCAAATAGAATTTACTGGGACTATCCCCTTTTAGAAAACACCTATGTGAATTCTTGGGCTGCTAAAAAGATGATTGAAATTCCAGTCAAAGATATGCTGATAAAACCAAGAATGCTTATCGATGTGAAAGAATCGGTGCAGGATGATATTGACGAGATTTACACTGAGCTTGATATTGAGACCAGGATTATGGAGGCTATGTGCTCAGCTAGAGCGTATGGCACGGCATTGATGGTTATTGTAAGCGCTGACGGCCGCATGGACACACCGCTCAATGTTGATAAGCTGAGTGTAGACGATCTCAAAAATATCGTCGTTGTTGATCGCTTCATGGCTGCTGTGTTATCGCGCACAACCGACATTAGTTCGCCAAATTTTCAGAAGCCGGAGTTTTATAATATTGTTTTACGATTCACAGCTAGTGTAAAAGTTCACTATTCGCGCATTATACGGATTGATGGGATTGCGCCATTAGGTACAAATCTCTGGCAGAGCTATGCAATTGATTGGGGAATTTCAGAAATCATCCCGGTATGGACGACAATTACAGCCGAAGAAGGAATAGCTACAAATATTGATCAGCTTTTTCAGGAATACTCTGTTCCGGTGTACAAAGCAAAAGGAATTGCTGAATCCTTAGCAGGCGAAATTGACGCGCGCACGGATGTTTCAAATCTTGCCTCGCGAGTTAATTTGATGAAGTCGAATTTTAGAATGCTCTATTGTGATGCGGATAGTGAGATAAGCCGCCTGGATGTCAACTTTAGAGGCATTCCTGAATTGATGGACAGGATGTCGTCGAGAGTTGCGGCGGCGGCAGATATTCCCTACACACGCTTTTACAGCCAGTCTCCTGCGGGAATGAATGCAACCGTCGATAGCGATATGAACAACTATGCGATTTTGGTTTCTGCGATGCAGCGTAAAAAATTGAGACCTGTGCAAGCTATGCTGGATAAGCTCATTGCCAAGACGATTGGCTTTAAAGGGCAAATCAAGTTTGAATACCCAAGCCTTGTTGATATAAGCGCTAACGAACAATCTGCGGCCTACTTCGCGCGCGCGCAGGGAGATCAGATTTATGCGAATCTTGGCGCAGTAACGGAAGATGAAGTGCGGCAGAACCTCTCAAATAGTGATGCGTTTGATGCCGACTTAAGCCAGCCTATTGAAAACGACCCACCGAGTGATGATGCGCTCAATACGCTCGCGCAAAAGATCACGCAGAATCAAAATAATATGGCCCAGCAGATGCAGCCAGGACAGCAAAACCCTAAAGGCCAGGGAGTCCCTTCTCAAGCAAACGTAAAGCAAAATAATGGCAAACCAGAACAGAAGAAATAGGTCTATTGCGCCTGTTTACCCCCGTAAAAAGGATGAGCGCCAGTATTATCAGTCAATCAATGGCATTGTGCAAAATATACAAAGCACACTCACCACTCAGCTTTCGCTTTCTGGCGCAACACTTTCAGCATGGGTGACTACGATTAATAACACGTTTTCTTCGGTAACAGCCGACAAAACACTAGGCGTGAAAGAAGCGCAAACAAATCTCAAGCGCATCAAAGATTATCATACTCAGCAGTTCTTCAAAAAAGCCAAAGCTGCGCTAGGCGTCGATGTTAAACCGCTTTTACACGATCTTTTTATCGATCAAGCCTTTAGCCTACGTCTAAAAGAAAACATTGCGCTCATTAAATCTATTCCTAAGGAATTGCATCCCCAGCTTGTTGATAAAATGACGGAAGTTTTTCAGAAAGAGCCTTTTAATCAAAAAGCTTGGTATGATGTTTTGCAACAAAGGTTCAACGTTGCGTCTAGTCGAGCAAAGTTAATTTCGCGAGACCAGACCAGCAAGGCGATTGGTGAGTTCACGAAGATCAGGCAGCAGCAAATTGGGATTGATAAGTACGTGTGGTCAGGTATTGATGACGGACGTGAAAGACCCTCTCACGTTGAAAATAATAATAAAACCTTCGAATGGAATAATCCACCTTCTGAAACCGGTCACCCAGGTGAGGACATAAATTGCCGCTGTGTTGCGATTGCCGTTATAGATTTTTAGAGTCCGCATAAAAAGCTCTATTTTTAAATACCTGCTAGCATACCATTAAATTCGTCGAATTTAGACCTAAATGCTTGTCGATGTCGCATTAATTGACCAAAAGACTACACAGGAAATGACGCCAGAAGGGTACCTTTTGGCTAAAATTGCATTGACTAAGGTGGGCGTGCAGGATTACGAATTAAGTGACTTAACGGGCAATCCATCGGACATGGGCAAATCAGTCGGCGTATTCAGACCTCCCGAAACGGTCTTTCATGCTGAGACAAAAGATTCAGCAAAAATGAAGCCCTTTACAGAGCTTCACCCTGGAGAGTTTGTTGACATTGATAATTTCAAGAATTTAGCAGTTGGCCATATTGGCGACACCATCAGTCCGCTTGATACAGAAAGACTCGGCGCAAGTCTCCTGGTTACAGATAAAGCAGTAATATCCAAAATCAAGAATGGCTTAAAAGAAATTTCAGTAGGCTATACAGCGAATATTGTACAAAAGAAAGGAATTTACAAAGGCCAGAGGTACGATTATGCGTTTGAAGGGCCGATGTATATTAATCATATTGCGCTAGTTCCTGCGGGACGATGCGGCGATACGGTGTCAATTTTAGATCATAAAAGGAGAAAGTTAATGAGTGATGAACAAAATACACAAACGACGCAAACGGATGGAGTGGCCTCCAAAAAGGAGCCCTCTGTATCGGATTTGATGGATACCGTTAAAGGCTTGTCCGACACGGTTAAAGATTTGCAAAAGCAGATGGGAACCATGCAGAAGTCAAACGATGACTTTCAGAAGAAGCTGAGCGCAAAGCAAGAAGATGCGGCGCTCTTTATTGAGGATGCGCGTCGAACGAAGATTGTAGACAAGGTCAAAGGCCTCGTGAAAGAAGTGGGCGCTAAGCCTGTGCGTGATCTTTTAATTGAGGCTTGCGATGGGATGGCCGAAAACCTGCAAGACCAGTCGGATGACTATTTAATGGCGCTGGTTGATCAAAAGCTCAAAAGCAGAGCAGAAGCTCAATCGCAATTTAACAATATTGCAGATTCGAAGCCAGACGGCCAATTTGAAGACAAGATTTACGGCGCAAGCGACTTAATTAATTTAAGCAGACAGGAGAGCAAATAATGAGTTTCGCAATACAAAACAACTATCAAATTAAGCCCTTGCAAGGTCAGCCTGGCATGTTGGCGCGTATTGGTGAGCAAGATTATATCGATAGCCATTATGTTTCAACGATTCCACTTCAGCCAGGATGGGGAGTGATTCTTGACCCTCTTACGGGAGCGGGCTATGTACTTTTACCAGCAAATACGGTTGCAGACTCCCATAAGCTGATTGGAATTGTGAGTGTAGATCAAAACACAGTAGGAACACGCCTCAGCGGCCCTTCTGTTCCGCCTGGGCTCAACAACTTGGATTCAGTCATTATTCAGCCTGGGACTTCTTTTAATCTGGGTAAACAGGGCTATTTCTATGCACTCATTGGGCAGAACGTGAATAAAGATGATTTTGCGTGCTTTGACCCTGTGAATAAATATTGGATTAAACAAACCGATGCCGCATCGACTAATCTTGTGACAGCAACGTTTGATGAAAGTGCCCTTGCGGGTTCAATTGGCGTGATTCGCTTATCGGGTGTAGTCGGTCAAAACTTAACAGTATAAGGAAGAATGAAATGATGTCTAATATTTTTGGAAAACAGGTGCATGATTACAAGCATTTAAGTTTGCTTGATAAGAAAGGAAAGCTGAAGAGTCACTTAGATGCGATGGCTAAAATATCAAAGAACCCCAAGCTGTTCGATGCCTTATCTAAGCGCTTTACAGATGATACTCAGGCAATGGGATTTTTAACCAATAACCTGATGTCGATTCAGGCGGAGATTTTGGAGGTGCAATTTACCACCTATCGGCTTCCGGATTTTGTGCCTCTGATTAATAACATCCCAATTGGTGCGGATAGCTATGCGTATCGTGTACTGAATAAATACGGACAAGGCGATTTTATTGAAAACTATGGACATGATGCGAAAGACGCTCAAGTGTCTGCTGGTTTGATTTCTGCGCCGATGTATGCGGGCGGTATTAAAGCAAAATGGAGTTTTCAGGATTTGCAAAGCGCGATGTTGACAGGTCTTTCACTCGATAGTGCAACGATTGAAGCTGCGACGACAGGTGCAATCAAGCACATTGAGCAGATTGGCATATCCGGTTCGCCTGAAAAAAATATACAGGGGCTAATCAATCAAACAGGCGTCACGGTGACGACGGCCCCAGGTACGTTTGCAAGTTCAACAGACGGCCAGTTGATTGTATCGACAATTAATACGGCGATTAACCAGATCATTGTGCAAAGTAATGAAGTCTTTGGACGTACGATTCGCACGGGATTGACGGTTTATTTACCACCTACTCAGTACAACTACATGAATACCTTAGCCTATGGCGTGAACAAAGATAAGAGCGTCGCGAACTGGCTGAGTTTATTCAATGCATGGACGGCCTATACGGATACACCGATTGAGTTTGAATCTGTGATTGAATTGAAAGGTGCGGGTGCAGGGGGTACTGACCGGATGCTTGTAGGTTTTAATGATCGCGCTGTTATGGAAATGGCCGTTGTTGACCCCCGCGTATTGCAGATCATGAACGAAGGCTATTTTTATGTTGCGCCTTTGTTTTACAAATTGTCTGGCTTAAACGTAAAACAGCCTGGCGGCATGTTGTATGTAGATGGCATTTAAGGAGAAATCGCAATGAAAGTTAAAAACAATCAAAAGAATCCCTACATGCTGTGCGGCAAGCTTATTCCGCCTGGCATGGTAATGGAGGTTGCTGATGATGAATATTTGAAGATGCTTGAAATTAAAGCGTTTCAACAGCTTGTTACAAAAGGATTGCTGGAAGAGGTTGATAAACCTTTGCCTCCTTCTGTATCGCCTGTCGATATTCCCCCTGTTCTGCCTGTCGCTCCTCCTCAAGGTAAAAAATAATCATGGATTGGTACAACGGCCCTGCGCGATCGACAGAAATTCTTCTTGCTGAGTTTCGGAGCAGCAAAGCTTTTACAGGCTTTGCAGATGTTCCTGATGATGTCGTAATGGAATATATCGAAATCGCAAAGACTTATTTTTCTGCTTGTGAGCGTGCGACTTTATTTTTAGTGGCTCATTTACTCAGCCAGTATCTTGCGAATGATAACGGTACGGGCCTAGATCTTACTGGCGGCACAGCTTACGAAAATGCTGCTGTAGGAGAGTTGAAAGCGTCCTATAAAGCAAACGTTGATAAACCGACCGATGTGGCTTACACGACGACTTTGTACGGACGTACTTTTATTACACTCCGCAATGCATGCCCGCGCTATCGGTTTGCTTTGGGGGTGGCGGGATGAGCGTTCAGGTGACTGGTGGAGAAAAGCTAAAGGCATTTATCGAGCACTATGCTAAAAACAAAAAGCTAGCGTTAGAGGTTGGATTTTTTGCAGATGCCACCTATTCAAAGAACAACGTTCCTGTTGCAGCCGTTGCAATTATTAATGAGTTTGGCACGAAAGAAAACGGCGGTCGAATTCCTGAACGTCCATTTTTTAGAAATGCGAATGCGATTTTGAAAACAAATTTGCAGGCTTTTCTTTTAAAGCACATGGTGAGAGTTGCAGGAGCACTTACAGTTACCCCGTCAACGCTTGAGCTTCTAGGTTCACACCATCAAGGCTTAATCCAAAAGGCTATAGGCGATATGACAGACCCGCCTAACGCACCGAGCACGATCAAAGCAAAAAAAGGGAAAGATCATCCTTTAATTGATACTGGATACATGAAGACAGCAGTAACATATAAGGTCACGACAGAATGAAAATATTAAACAATTCAAAACATAAAGTAGTTTTAGGGGGCGTCCACATTGAGCCTGGAGAAACAGGGGTAATTGCAAAAGAGCCTTTGCATGCTTTGATGGCAGATTTTACAGTAAAGACCCTATTTCAGGATGGACTTTTGGTACTGATTCGAGAAGAGAAGCCTCCTAAAAAGAAGGGAAAACCTGATCATGCTTAACCTGTCTGGCGTATTGAAGCTCGAAACGTTTGCACAGCCTTTTATTATCAGGCGGAGCGCATTGGGCCAAAGAAACGAATACGGTGAATTTTTTACGGATGAGCCGGATGTAGAAATTCCGGTTATAGGGTCGGTTCAGCCTTTAAGTGGTCGAGATCGATTGAACCTGCCAGAGGCAGAACGGGTGACAGAAGGGATTGTGGCTTATATTAAGAATGATATTAATGTTGAATCCTTAAGGGTTGGTATCGACCAAACGGATGGGGACACGATCATTTATAAAGGGATACGCTACTTAATTAGGAGTGTTAAAGACTGGAACGTGCACGGACATTACAAAATTATTGCGACGCGTGTTGAGGGACAGAACGGATGAGAACTCCTTTACAACTGGATTTAGAGCGTGCGGTGCGAGCTTATGTTGCAGCGGCGACAGGGATACCGTCTGAACGTGTTATTCCTGGGAACGACAATCACCCTGCGCCAAATATGTTGTATGCGACGGTCTTGTTTATGAATAGGCAAAAGAACGGCCTTGATGCGCTGTATGCCCAAAAAGTGGATGGTAATGTGAATTATGCTGTCCGAGGAAGTCGTGTTGTGAATTTCAGCGTTCAGTTTTACCGCTCTCCTGCGGTATTTGATGCGGCAGAGGCTTTAATCGGTTTTTCAGATACTCCACAGGGACAACTGATTCTGGGCCAGCTTGGACTTGTTTTTAAAGATGCAGGAGACGCTAAGAACTTAAGCAAGATTATGAGTGATCAGTTTGAGCAAAGAGCCCAGGTTGATCTCTCTTTTAGCGTAGCGGAAACAGAGGCGCAAATTATTCCGAGCATTGTTTCTGCTGATATCGGAATTTTGGAAGAAAGCGGATCAAAAATAATTGAAGATGAGGTTTCAGTACAAACTTAAGGAGTAAAAAAGTGAGTTTAAGCATAGACGGGATTATTAGAGTAACAGACTCGATTGAACCAGTTGGGATTTTGCAACGAACGTTTGGCATTGGTTTATTGCTAACAACGGACAGCCAGCTTGGCACGGGCAGTAACCGGATTGCAGTATTATCGAGCTTTATGGATGCAGAGGGACTTTTTAGTGTGGGCTCAGCGCCTTATATTGCTGCACAAACCTGGTTTGCACAAAGCCCCTTACCGCAGAACTTGATTATTGGGCGGTGGATTAACACGGCGGTGGCCGCGATTTTAAAGGGCGGCGCGCTCACTTCTACTTTAGTGCAGTTAAAAGCCATTACAAACGGTAGCTTTAATATTGTGGTTGATGGGGTTTCCCATGATATCACAGGCGTTGATTTAAGCACTGCAACTAGCTTTGCGGATGTTGCCACTGCCATTCAAACAAAGATCACGACAGCGGGCGCATCAGTGACTGTCGCGTTTAATCCTGTATCAAAAGGATTTGTAGTAACAGAAGGCACAACGGGTGATGCGTCTACGCTGAGCTTCTTTGCGCCAGTTACGCCTGCTTCGGGGACAGACCTTTCAGTTCCGCTTGCTTTAACGTTAGCAACGGGTGCAAGCCTTTCGCAAGGTTCAGATGCGGAATTGGTTGAAGAGGCCCTGGTGGCGATTCAGAATCTCAATAACAGCTTTTATTTTGTAATGCTCGATGCAATTTTGAATGATACAGCGACGGTGTCTTCTGTTTCGGCCTGGTGCGAAGATCAGAGATTGATGTATTCGGCTGGCACAGCAGATGCTCAAACTTTAGTGACAGGAGATACGACGAGCGAATCTGCACAGTTATTTGACTTGCAGCCTGAGCGCACCTGGATGACATACAGCAAGTATGCCGATCAAAAATCTGTATCCATTGCGGCGCGTCTCTCATCTGTCAATTTCAGCGCTAATAACAGCTTAATCACATTGAAATTTAAAAGTCTTCCAGGCTGCTTGCCGGATGACTTTAATGTGACACAGCAAACCGAATTATTGCGTAAGCGAGTCAATTATTACACTGAGTTTAGTGGAGACGCGATTTATGCAGAAGGCCAAGCTTTTGAGAATGGTATATGGGTAGACGTGCGCTATGCCTTGGATTGGTTTGTTAATGCTGTGCAAGTCTCAGTCTATGATCTTTTAAGACAATCCAACCGAGTAGGCCAGACAGACTCAGGGGAAGACTTTATTGTAGATTCGATTACGACGGTATGCCAGCAGGCTGTGCGAAATGGAATGATTGCCCCAGGAACTGTGTCTGATGCTTTAAAAAATGACATTATTCAAACGACAGGGAATACCGAGTTTGATGGCTTTTTAAGTAAAGGTTATCTCATTTGGAGTCAGCCTACAGCATTGCAAACCCAAAGTGATCGAGATGAGCGCAAGGCCACAGCTAAAAAAATATGGCTGAAATCAGGCGGTGCGATTCATTCTGCCGATATCGCTATCGTATTAGAAAATTAAGGAGTTCAAGACATGCAAGGCCCAACAGAGTTTAGTTTACAAGCCAGTACAATCATTTTAAATGGCTATCAATTTACGGGATGGAGCAGTGATACAGATGGACTTACGCTGCCTGAGATTGAGCTTGCCAAAACAGAACGTGGTGCAGATGGGAAGATGATTGCAACGGCGACGGGCGACAAAGGCGGCTCAGTGGTTTTTAAGCTTTTAGCAAATTCGCCCACGACCAAGTTTTTACAAAACATCATTGCCCAGAAGCAGACTTATGGGGCGATTGTACTCTTTTCGGGAACATTCAATTTCAACACAGGGATTAGAACG
>JBMDXV010000059.1:0-6025 GCA_048594525.1 Gammaproteobacteria bacterium
CGTTTACTGATGGGGGCAACAAATATGCCGTATATCTGTCTATCATTACAAACCTTGCCATGCCTTGCTTCCAGTCCCGTTAATTCAGCCAGTATTTTAACATTGATCGGATTTACAGCATAGCGCGACAGACTCCTAGGATGGGGCATCGGCGTTTTTCTCGGTATTCTGGTGAGCAATCGCATTAGCGGTGCACACCTTAATCCGGCTGTTACACTTTCTCTAGTCTTGACTCAGCGCTTCCCTGCGAAGAAGATGCTTCACTATATCAGCGCACAGATGTTGGTCGGGTTTGCAGGGGCAGCGCTGGTGTATTATTATTTCAAAGCTCAGTTTAGCGTGGTGGATCCCACACTTGCGCATACGGCCGGTATTTTTACGACCTTTCCCGCCGTGCCGCAATTCATGCCGGGCTTTATGTCAGAGATTATTGCCACTGCCATTTTACTCTTTGCTATCCTTGCGATTGTAGAACATTTCAATAGCGAAAAAGCGGGCTGGCTTGCGCCTTTTGCAATCGGTGCACTCATTGTCGGCATCGGGATGTCGTTTGGAGGCATGGACGGTTATGCCATTAATCCTGCTCGGGATTTGTCTCCGCGCCTCTTTATTACACTCATGGGATTTCAACATACAGGCCTGCTGGATGGCTCTTATGTGTGGCTGATGGTTTTCGGGTCGCTCATCGGCGAGCCCATCGGGGCTTGGCTTTATCGCTATACCTTGGGTAAAAAGCCTACTTTATATGCCACCGATTCTGAATCCTATAAACCCTAAAGAAAGAGTGCAGGATTGTAATCGGCCATACTCCCTAAGCCACACGTCGTGACCACAAGTTGTTCCGCTTTCTCTACCCCGCGCATGGCCATGCAAAGGTGCTGTGCTTCCATATGTACCGCTGCGCCCTGCCCTTCTGTAATGTCGAGCAAAGTCTTTGCGATTTGAGTCGTTAATCGTTCCTGTAATTGTAAACGCTGACTTAAAGCTTCAATGATATCCGGAATTTTACTCAGACCCAAGACTTTGTCGTTTGGAAGATACGCCACGTGGCAACGGCCGATCATCGGCAACAAGTGATGCTCACAAAGGGAAATAAAAGCAATGTTTTTGACAATGACAGGCCCTGACCCTGGACAGGGATAAAGCGAATGGCGCGTCAGTTCCTGCAAATCCACGCCATAACCGCGCGTTAAAAATTCAAAAGCCTGCGTCGCACGCAAGGTGGTTTTTGCCTGCATGTCCGAACTCAATTCTGGAATATGCATGAGTAAACCCGCAAAGGCTTCCTCTACCTTCATTCTGGTCATCCTGGTCCCAACGAAAAGTTCTAATCTATCTTTTTGTTGAAATGATTGCAACGTATGGATAAAATATTATTTTTTAAAGCGACACAGGGACATCGTGCAAAGCGAAATCAGAATTGAAGGTCTTGAATACGATGTGTACTTGGGTTGGAATGCTGAAGAAAGAGAAGCACTGCGGCAAATTCAAATCTCTATTCACCTTTTTTCCCCTGTTTTACCTCGCGCCGTACTGACCGATGAGTTGACTGATACCCTCTGCTACCAGACGATTGAAACGGCACTCACGGCTGCGGTTCAACACAAAACATTTCGCCTCTTGGAGCATCTTGGCTATTTCTGCTATGAGTGCATTAAACCTTTACTGCCTGAAGGAATTGAATTCTCCCTCAGCGTTTGTAAAGACTTAGGCGAAAAACGCGGGACACGCGCCTTCGTCATCCGTTCATCAGTACAAGGAACATAAAATGCCCACCGCGGTGATCGGACTCGGTAGCAATTTAAAGCAGCCTTTACAACAGCTACGTGTTGCATTGCAGCACCTCAGTAAAACCCCTCACCTGAAGATTCAAGCCTATTCGCCCATTTATCTTTCTCACTCCCTTTTGGTAGGCCAGCCTCCTTACTTAAACGGAGCCGTTCGCATTGAAACCCTTCTGCCGCCCCAGCAATTATTGACCCGGCTCAAAGCAATTGAACGCAATATGGGGAGAATCCCTGCGCCGAAATGGAGTGCGCGCCTCATTGATCTCGATCTCCTCTGTTATGACAAAGTGGTGCTGGATGAGCCCGACTTAACCCTTCCTCACCCAGAATTATTGAACCGTGCTTTTGCCCTCCAGCCTTTATTAGATGTCTTACCACACTATGATGCACCCGGCGTTGCTGAAGCGATGAGCACATTAGATTCTTCTTTAAAAATCTTACCTCATCTTTTGGAAGGCCCGGAGATCGTGGGCATTTTAAACATTACGCCTGATTCCTTTCGGGATGGTGGCAAATACACAGAGGCAGACAAAGCGCTTGCGCAAGCAATACTTTTATTCGATCAGGGAGCAGATGTGATTGATATCGGCGCAGAATCGACTCGGCCTCGCGTCGCTGAGCTTATTGATTCTGAGACCGAATGGCAAAGGCTGAGGCCCATTTTGCAAGCCCTCCACGCACACTGGAAAAATATTGAGCACCGGCCGCTTATCAGCATCGATACACGTCACGCTGCCACGATTGAAAAATGTTTGCCCCATGGGATTGACTGGATTAATGATCAGAGCCAGGCAGAATTTGACAAGATGACCCCTTTCTTAAAGCGCCTGCCCTTAAAATATGTAGCCATGCATCATTGCGGACTGCCACCTCATCCTGACCGTCTCATCACGGACGCACCCTTCACGGTATTAAGGCGATTTAAACAGGAATGGCAAGCACGCTTTGATCAGCATCAGCTGAGAGAAAATCAGCTCATCCTGGACCCTGGAATCGGCTTTGGTAAAACACCCGCACAATATCTAGAGATTTTTAAAGCCTTCGATACCTTAAGTCAGGGTGAGACGCCTTGGCTCATCGGGCATTCCTGTAAATCTTTTTTAAAACACTTATTTCCAGAGAGGGATATCACAGAGAGTGCCACTGCCGTCATTTCAGGCTTTCTTGCAAACCAAGGGGTGCGTTACCTCAGGGTACACGAGCCCGAGCCCAATATTGCAGCCATTCAACTCCATCGCTGCTTATGCTTTAAAAAAGAGAGCATCGCACGCGCAGTGTGAAAAGAGCCGCAGGTTAAGATGACATCCTGGGGCTCAGCAAGGCCCATCGCCCCGCTACACGCCGCGTTTAGATTCACATAGTTACTGAATGCGTTCCTCGGAATATGGGCTTCAATCAAACCCGCATGCAATTGCTCTCGCGATGCGGCCCGCGGGTGATCAATGGGTGCAACGCACCAATGCTTGATAAAAGGAGATAAAGTGATTAGGGCCTCGGCGATTTTTTTATCCTTCAGCATACTGAAGATTGCGACAACATCCCCTGTTTCTTGGGGCAGCGCCCGTAAACGCGCAGCCAGGGCTAGGATGGCTTCTTCATTATGCGCCACATCAATGAGAAAACTCGGCTTGCCTGCTATCCACTGCTGCCTGCCTTTCAATACAATGTGATCAAGGCCTCTAATGATGTGTGCTTGCGTAATGGAAAGCGAAGGACAAGCTCGGAGGGCCTGCACGGCAAGGGCCGCATTGCGCGGGAAAATCGCCAAACGGGATAAATGCACATACTCTTTAAAGTCTCGCCCAAGCTGAAGAATGCGGCAGTTCATTTTTTCTGCGGCTTTTAAAATGGGAACACTTTCTTCGCCCTCTACCCCAATCACGGCAACTTTTCCCGGGCGCAATAATTTTGCTTCTGCACTTGCAATGTCGGCTAAGCTAGACCCAAGATATTCCTCATGATCAAAAGCGATGGACGTGATCACTGTAACATCCGGATTCATAATGTTGACAGCATCCTCTCCCCCTCCCAACCCTACTTCAAGAAGGAGAATATCTAACTTCGCGCGTTTGAAAAGAAGGAGGGCTGCAAGCGTTGTAAATTCAAATTCAGTAAAGCTCCTTATCCCTCGCCGATGGTCAATCTCACGCAAAGCGTCCATCAACATAAAGTCATAGACCGCCTCCCCATTGATTTGAACTTGCTCATTAAATTTTTCAAGATAGGGCGAAGTAAAACTGCCGACGCGATATCCCGCTTCCAGCAAAATCGCCTGCATACCCGCTACAACGCTGCCTTTGCCGTTGGTGCCGGTTACGGTAATGACCGGAATCTTGGGATGCAAGAGATCCAACTCCTCCGCAAATTTTTGAATACGCGTCAGCTCATAGTCAACTGCGACAGGATGCATCATCCGAATATAATTAAGCCAGTCGGTAAGGGTGGCCAAATTGTTTAAACTCCTCTATTTGTGTGGTGATCCAGGCTCCATCTTTTTGAAGAGGCTCGGCCATGAGTTCAGCCACTCGGGGAGCAGCTTCCATCGCCGCTTCAGCATCGAGCAGCAAAGCGCGTGTTCTTCTCGCTAGGACATCTTCGACTGTTTTTGCCTGCTCAAAACGGACATGATAAATGACTTCTGCTTCAAAATAAGGCAGTCGGGGATGCAGTCGTGCATCGCTCTTCAGTTCCGCTTGAATGGCTTCAATGACTTTTGCCTCACTTCCATAGACACTCAAAGGATAAGGCCTGGGCGTATGCGTTGCTGCAAATAACAACAAATCTTTACTTTTGGAAACAGAAGGATTTAAGCGCCCTTTTGCAATCGCAAAATTGATCGTGTCTTCTCCCATGCGCCGATAGATGGTCCACTTTCCCCCCACAATGCTGATGAGGCCATTCTGCGTTAATAAAATTTCATGCTTACGCGAAATTTTTTTAGTATTTTTAGCATGTTGCGGTTTGACCAGCGGACGTTGACCTGCGAACACGGATCGCACATCCTGCCGCGTCACAGGATAATTTGTATATTCACTTAAAGTTTGCAGAATCATCTCAATTTCTGCGTCTTGCGCAATAGGCTCAATACTGGGTTCATTGATTTTAACATCCGTTGTCCCGACTAATACTTTACCGTGCCAGGGCAGCACAAACAAAATCCGGCCATCAACCGTTTTCGGAATAACGAGCGCATGGCGACACGCAAAAATATGTTGATCAAAAACAAGATGTGTCCCTTGCGCGGGTTGAACCGCGTGGTGAACTTGTTCGGGCTCGGCAAGGTTTTCTAATTGATCGGTAAATGTGCCTGTTGCATTGATGACGACGCCGGCATAAAAATCTTTTCCCTCTGCGTGTACCCCTTTGATTGTACCGGCGTCCTCAATAAATCCCGTCACGCGATGATCATTATGCGCAACGCCGCCTAGCGACTCAAAAGTACGAAGCAAGGTGATCAGCATCCGCGTGTCATCAAATTGACCGTCATCATAAATCCCGCCTCCTACAATATGAGAAGGTTTGAGATCAGGTGCTTCACACAGCGTTTCAGCCTTTGATAAAAATCGGCTTTGTCCGATTTTCAAACCGCCCGCTAAAAAATCATAGAGACGAATCCCGATATGATATTGAATCTTTTCAAACAGATTGTGAAAAGGAATGAGATAAGTTTGTTTATGAGCAAGGTGTGGCGCATTCTTTAAAAAATAATACCGCTCTTCGAGTCCCTCTTTAACGAGCGCAAAATCAAAGTTGGCGAGGTAACGAATGCCGCCATGCACGAGTTTCGTGGATTTGGACGATGCTCCCTTTCCATAATCATAGGCTTCTAATAATAAAGTAGAATATCCGCGAGAAGCCGATTCCACAGCCACACCCAAGCCCGTTGCTCCCCCACCGATAATGATGACGTCATATTTTTTCATAGATATTGCGTTTTAAAAAGACAGGCATTAAGATGTACATTGGAAGCGAGCATTATGGAGAACGGAATGGAGCAAGTCAACACAACGGAGTTTAGGCGCCACTTATTCGAATATCTCGACCACATTGCGGATACCCCGCTTGAGATTGTCCGAAATGGTATCGTGGTTGCACGCCTTTTATTGTCCCATTTTTGGTAAAAACCTTCGCCTTCAGGCGAAAAAGACTTCAGTCCTAAGGTTTGACGTCGCTGAGGCAAAATTTGTTTTACAGGCCTCGCTATATTTGATAACGTTTTATCAGTTAGACCTCAGGGA
>JBMDXV010000006.1:0-9667 GCA_048594525.1 Gammaproteobacteria bacterium
GGTTTGACAATCGCTTTGTTAAATCTTCTGTATTCATCCTGCCTTCATGTTAGTTGAGTAGCTTGCTTATAGACCAATTCTCCTCTATATGCTACATCTGCATGCTTTGCGACCTGACCGCACTTTTATTCACACCCGATACAGGAGCGGTCTGTAAACTTGCTTGGAGTGTGGATTTCAAGTGCACTATTAAATCAGAGAGAGACTGCACCAAGACAGCGCCTTCTGAAATGAGCTTATGACAGCCCCGGCTCGTCGGACTGTGGATGGAGCCCGGAAGCGCAAAGACTTCGCGGTTCTGCTCTAAAGCAAAACGGGCGGTGATTAAAGAACCACTTTTTTCAGCCGCTTCAATCACGAGAACGCCCATCGACAAGGCGCTGATAATGCGATTGCGCTTAGGAAAATTATAAGGGAAGGGCTGCGTCGTCAAAGGAAATTCCGAAATAACAGCCCCGCCTTTTTCACAGATTTCCCGCGCCAGTGCCTCGTTCTGCTGAGGATAAATATGATGGAGCCCCGTCCCCAATACCGCAATCGTCGTCCCCTTTCCCGAAAGCGCAGCTTGATGCGCCATGGTATCAATCCCGACGGCAAGGCCACTTGTAATCGTGATCCCCATTTCAGCGAGGGCTTGAGCAAATTGAAAAGCATTTTCTGCCCCATACGCCGTCATCTGGCGGCATCCCACAATAGCGATTTGGGGCTCGCTGAGCACCGCCGGATTGCCTGCGACAAAGAGCGTTTCCGGCGGTTTATGAATTTCTCTTAAGGGCGCAGGATAAAGAGGATCAGTCCGTTTTAAAACAAGATAAGGGAGGCTCACCGCACAACACGACACATGAAGGTCTGTCCATTTTACAGGCAATCTTCCCTGATTTCAAGATCAAGCTTTTGAATTTTTTCCCACAAGCTTTGTGAGTCCGCGTCATTGAGAATCACGAAATCCGCGAGCGCAAGACGTTCTTTATGCGAAGGCTGACTTGCAATGATGGTTTTCGCGAGTTCCATTGAAATATGATCGCGCTCCATTAATCGCGCTAATTCCAATTCGAGCGGCGCATCCACCAGGATCACTTTTTGGAGTGCGGGATAGTCTTCACGGCGCTTCAATAGGGGAATGGCAACAATGCAATACGGGCTCTCTGTCTTTTCAATGGCTATGTTGATTGTCTCACGGATCACAGGATGCATCAGAGCTTCCAGCCATTTCCGTTCGGCAGAATCTTCAAAAATCAATTTTCTGATTGCGACGCGATTAAGTTCTCCTTTTTGATCCAAGATTGTAGGCCCAAAATGCGCCGTAATCTCACTCAACATCGATTCGCCCGGCCTAACAAGCGCTCTGGCAATCGCATCGGCATCGATCACCTCAATGCCCAAGGTCTTAAAAAATTGAGAAACCAGTGATTTACCTGTCGCAATTCCGCCAATTAACCCAATTGCATACTGTACCATACATGTAAAATATTGATCAAAACCACATTCTAGCACAATCTCGCGATTAAATTTTTAGATTAAAGGTGCTAGGATAATTAAAACGCGATGTAGTTATCTATGCTAAGGATCTATGAAAATACTTGTGGCAGGAGGAACTGGCTTTATTGGGAAAGCCCTGGTCCGGGCTTTGATAGAGGCCGGTCATGATGTCATTGTACTGGGACGCTCCATCCCCAAAATTCAATTCTGTTTTGGCGACTCCGTGCGCGCCTGGAGCTTTCGTAACCTCGAAACCAGCAAAGAAACGCTAGACATTGTCATTAATCTTTCAGGCGAAACGCTGGTCGGATTATGGACGCGTAAGAAGCAAGAAAAAATCAGAGACAGCCGCTTAGGTGTGACAAAACGCCTCGTTGCCTTTTGTGTACGTCAAAATAAAATCACTCCCGTTCGACTCCTACAAGCCAGCGCTGTCGGGATTTATGGCCTACGCGGTGAGCGCACTTATTATGAAAATAAAAGCATCCCGCCGACTAGAGATTTTTTAAGTGAAATAGCGACCGCTTTGGTAGATACTGCATTAGAAGCCAGCCGCCAAGGCGTCGCCACCACCCTCATGCGTTTTGGGGTGGTGCTGGGGTTTCACGGCGGGATGCTTGAATATATGTTACCTCTTTATCGCGCAGGCTTGGGTGCGGTTTTAGGCAACGGGCAACAGAAAATTAGTTGGATTACGCGTGAAGATTTAGTGAAGGCCATCTTCTTTTTAATCGATCATCCTGAGCTCACCGGGCCCGTAAATTGCGTTGCCAAAGAACCTGTTTCTCAAAAAGAACTTGCTGAGCGCTTTGCCCGATATCTCCATCGCCCCTTATGGCTACGAATTCCTCGTTTTTTGATTCACTTGTTTTTAGGAAAGATGGGCGATACACTACTTTTAGGAAGTCAGATGGTTGAACCGTATCGATTATTGGATGCAGGCTTTGAATTTGACTATCCCAACCTTAATTATTATTTTGCAAGGAGAAAAAATCCATGAGTGATGCAAACAAACCAGCCTCTTCCAAAAAGTCTGCAAGCAAACCTTCAACCAGTGCAGCCAAGCCTGCTCCTAAGATTGTTAAGGCGTCTACAGCACATGCCAAAAAAAGTGCACCCTCACTACCCATTTCCCCTGCTGCACACAAAGAAGTGAAGCCCACACCTCCCGCTTCGGCTCAGTCTACGCCACGCCCTCAAGCAGCGCCTGCAAAACAAAGTGCTCCAAAAGCGGCACCTGTTCAGCCTCAACAAACTACAAATACCCCACCCCCTACTGAATTAGAAGCTTTGGGGAGCCAAGTCTTTAAAAAATTGAATGGGCTGAACTTGGCCACTAAGGTGGTGCTCCTTTTAGTTGCCATTGGGATTATCGCAACGATCTTTAAACACCTATGAAGCTCAATCGCTTTGCTGTAATCGGCTCAGGCTCAATGGGCGCGCAGATTGCAGCACAGCTCTCTAATGCGGGCTTTTCAGTCTTTCTTTTTGATCTTAAAAAAGACGACACAAACCTCGCGCTCCTCGGCAAAGCAAAGCTTTTGAAAATCGAGCCTCCTCCTTTGGCGACGGCGGCTTTTGCAGATTTTATCTTTCCTAAAAATCTCGACGAAGACCTGGACTGCCTCACATCTTGTGATCTTGTGATTGAAGCCGTACTTGAAGAGGTTTCAATCAAGAGACAACTCTATCAAAAGATCGTGCCGTTTTTAGGGGATCACACGATGCTTTCCACGAATACCTCAGGCTTATCCATCGCAGGGCTCGCGCGGGATTTGCCCGTAAACGTTCAAGCGCGATTCCTCGGTATGCATTTTTTTAACCCGCCCCGTTACTTGCCTTTGGTCGAACTTATCCCGCATTCTCATACCGATTCCGCATTGCTGGACGTGCTTGAAACCTTTGTCGTGTCCCATCTCGGTAAAGAAGTCGTGCGCGCACGGGATACGCCCAACTTCATTGCTAATCGCCTCGGTGTGTTTGGTTTGCTGACCACCTTGAAATATGCCGAAGCATTCAATATCCCGCTCGAAGTCGTCGATGAACTCACCGGAAAATTGATCGGTAGACCGCGATCTGCGACCTGCCGGACGGCAGATTTAGTCGGTCTTGATATCTTGGCGCATACTGTTGCAACGCTTGAGGAAACGCTCCCCAGTTGGCTTCAAGACCTGATCCGTGCGGGGGCGCTCGGCGCAAAAACCAAAAAAGGCATTTATGAAAAAACGCCTGAAGGCTTAAACGTTTGGGACATCAAGACGCATACCTATCGCCCCGCAACCCGGCGAGCCGACCCCGGTTTTGTAAAAGCTTTAAAACACGAAAAGCTCAAAGGGATGTGGGCCAGCTTAAAAGAGAATCCCTTGCCGGAAGCCCAATTCCTATACCATCTCTTCACCGATTTTTTTGCTTACAGCAGTGCGCATCTCAATGAAATCTCAGGCTCCACCCTGGAAGTCGATCGCGCTTTAAAGTTTGGCTTTGGCTGGGAGCAAGGTATTTTTGAACTCCGGCAGGCATTAGGCTTGCCGAATTATCCCGCAGGAAAAGAGACGCTGCCTCTGCATTTAAGCCTTCCCATCTATCGTCGCCAAAGCGTGCCTGCATCGCCCAAAATCATATTTGAAAATGAAGGTGCGTATGCCTGGGAATATCAAGATGCCTTGACCCTCACGTTTAAAACAAAACTTGGAACTATCAACGAAGCGGTTCTTCATGCCTTGACAGAAGCGAGGGAGCGCGCTGAATCCGCTTATCAAGGCCTGATTATCTGGCAAAAAGATCAGACGCATTTTAGCGCAGGCGCCGACCTCATGACCCTTGCCAGTCAATTTATGGCAGGCGGGACTGAAGCCTTGGACAAAATCTTGTCCCTCTTTCAACATACCTTTTTATCCCTCCGCTACGCCAAAGTGCCCGTTGTCGCAGCCGTGCAAGGCTATGTACTCGGAGGAGGCTGCGAACTCGCCATGCATACACACTGCGTTGTGGCCGCTTTAAACACTTACATGGGTTTAGTGGAAGTCGGCGTCGGGATTATTCCAGGGGGAGGAGGCTGCAAAGAAATGGCATATCGGGCCAGTCAAGCGCGAAATCCTGCGGCAACGCTGCTTCGATATTTCAAACAAATCGGAATGGCGGAAACAGCAAAAAGCGCATATGAGGCCAAGGACATGGGCTATTTGCGAGAAACAGACGTCGTGATGATGAATCCTAATGAACTCTTGTATGTTGCTCACGCGGAGCTTGCTGCGCTCGCGGCCAAGCCCTTTACGCCTCCGCGTGAAGAAACCATCCCGACCCAGGGTTTAGCTGCGTTTGGGAATATGCAGGGTATGATCCTTAACCTCAAAGCGGGCGGGTTTGCAAGCGACTACGACGCCACCATTGCTAGCGCACTCGCCGAAGTACTCGCTGGCGGCAAAATGAATCCCACGTCCGTGAATGCAGAATGGATGTTCCAGAAAGAGCGGACAGCCTTTTTAAACCTGGTTCAAAATGCTGAGACCCAAGCCCGGGTGCAACATATGCTGGAAACCGGAAAACCCCTTAGAAACTAACAAGAGCACGCTGTGGAAACGTCAATTGAAAATACAAATAGTTCCAAAATGGTCAAAGCAATGTATATCCTTAATTTTGTCGGCATCCTGCTCCCCTTCTGCGCGCTTGTGGCCGCGGTGCTCGCGTATGTGTTTAGGGAAGATAGTCGGGGCTACCTCACCAGCCATTTTCAATATCTCATCCGGACCTTTTGGATCAGCTTATTGTACTACCTGGTTTCGGGCCTCCTGTGCATTGTGCTCGTCGGCTATTTTCTTTTGTTTTTAAGCCTGGTCTGGTGGATCATCCGCAATGCAAAAGGTTTACGGCTTGTGCTTGCAGAGCGCCCCATTCTGAATACGCAGACCTGGGGATTTTAAAGAAACACGCCTTCGCGCGCGAGCAGTACTTTTTTCACGGTAAGCCCGCAACCAAAGCCCCCGATCCCTCCATTTTTACTGATCACGCGATGGCAGGGAATGAGCCAGGCCACCGGATTTGCGCCGAGCGCCGTGCCCACGGCCCGCACGGCTTGTGGCCGATTGATCCTGATGGCGATGTCCTGATAACTACAAACGCTGCCTTTCGGAATGGTGAAGAGCGCCTGCCAGACAGCCTGTTGAAAAGGCGTGCCGACAAGATCCAGCTGTGATTCGGTCTGCCCCGTTTTGAGAAGGGCGCTCAACTCCGCTTTCAAATGTTTATTTTCCTGAAGCACGGTATCTGGAAATTTATGTTCTAATTTTGCATACAGCGCATCAAAGTTTCGGCCAAACGTGAGAAAACAAATGCCCTTCGCACTTTTAGCAAAAATCACCCCACCGAGCTCAGGATATTCATCGCAAAGGTATTCGATCATGCTACTCTTGAAAAACTATAACTTGCCACCATTATATTACGTTCATTAGGAAAAGGAACAGAAAACATGAGCGAACACGATCATCCCACAGAACAAGAAAGCGAAAAATCGGAACCGGACTACAAAAAACTGCTGGCCCACGAACAGGTGGAGCATCTCGAAAAAGTCTTAAACGAAGCGGAAGCCAAAACGACCGAGCATTGGAATAAGCTCCTCCGCGCCATGGCTGAGCTTGAAAATGTGAAGCGTCGTGCGGAGCGGGATGTCGCGAGCGCCCACAAATATGCACTCGATCGCTTCGTAGAACAACTCATCCCCATTATGGACAGTCTGGATCAGGCCCTCCTGAGTTGCAATGAAGACGCCGCTGCCATGCGTGAAGGCATTGCGATGACCCAAAAAATGTTTGCGGACGTGTTGCAAAAATCAGGGGTGAAAGTCCTCAATCCAGCGGGCGAGACCTTCGACCCCAATCTGCATGAAGCCATGATGTTACAGGAGAGCGCTGACGCTGCGCCTAACACCATCCTCACGGTGATCCAAAAGGGCTATCAATTGCACGATCGCCTGATTCGCCCTGCGCGCGTGGTGGTCGCAAAAGAAGCGGCCTCTTGAAATTTTGCAAGCTGGCATCATGTAGTAAAAAGAGAAAACAGAATTAACAATTGGAGAAATTAAAATGGCAAAAATAATTGGAATTGACTTAGGAACAACGAACTCTTGCGTGTCTGTCATGGAAGGCAAAGAATGGCGCGTGATTGAAAACAGCGAAGGCGCCCGCACCACCCCGTCGATTGTGGCGTATACCGAAGAAGGCGAAATTTTAGTGGGCCAATCCGCCAAGCGTCAAGGGGTCACCAATCCCAAAAACACCTTTGATGAAGTGAAGCGTTTAATCGGTCGCAAATTTGATGATGCGGAAATCCAAAAACACGTGATCCCGCATTGCGCTTACCAAATCGTCAAAGCCGATAATGGAGATGCCTGGACGGAGGATTCAAAAGGCAATCGTCGTGCTCCCCCACAAATTTCAGCCGAAGTGTTGCGTAAAATGAAAAAAACGGCTGAAGACTTTTTAGGCGAGCCCGTGACGGAAGCCGTAATCACCGTCCCTGCTTATTTTAACGATGCCCAGCGCCAAGCCACAAAAGACGCGGGCCGGATCGCAGGCCTTGAAGTCAAACGGATTATCAATGAACCGACCGCTGCTGCTTTAGCTTATGGCATTGATAAAGCGGACAAAAAAGATTCCATCGTCGCGGTGTATGACCTCGGAGGCGGAACCTTTGATGTGTCCATTATTGAAATCGCAAAAGTGGACGGCGAGAGCCAGATTGAAGTCTTGGCCACCAATGGAAATACCTTCTTAGGCGGTGCGGATTTTGACCGGACCTTAACCCAATTCCTCGTTGCGGAATTCAAAAAAGAAAGCGGCATCGATTTGATGAAAGACATGCTCGCCATGCAGCGCTTGAAAGAAGCCGCTGAAAAGGCAAAAATTGAACTCTCTTCCAGTCAGCAAACCGACGTCAATCTGCCTTACATCACTGCAGACGCGTCCGGCCCCAAGCATTTGAACATTAAAATCACGCGGGCGAAGTTTGAATCGCTTGTTGAAGACCTCATCAAAAAATCCATCGAGCCCTGTCGCCAAGCACTCAAAGACGCCAAATTAGACGTCTCGAAAATTGATGAAGTGATTTTGGTCGGCGGTCAAACCCGGATGCCTAAAGTCCAGGACGTCGTCAAAGAATTTTTCGGCAAAGAACCGCGGAAAGATGTAAACCCTGATGAAGCCGTAGCAATTGGCGCAGCGATTCAAGGCGGCGTGTTATCCGGCGAAGTGAAGGATGTCTTGCTCCTCGATGTGACGCCGCTCTCCTTAGGAATTGAAACCATGGGCGGCGTGATGACCAAACTCATCGAACGCAATACCACGATCCCCACCAAAAAGAGCCAGACCTTTTCGACAGCCGACGATAACCAAAGCGCCGTGACCATCCATGTCCTGCAAGGGGAACGTGAAATGGCCTCTGCGAATAAGTCCTTAGGACGCTTTGATTTGGCTGGCATTCCCCCCGCACCGCGCGGGATGCCGCAAATTGAGGTCACCTTTGATATCGACGCGAATGGCATCCTGCACGTTTCTGCGAAAGATAAAGCCTCCGGCAAAGAGCAATCGATTATCATTCGCGCCTCAAGCGGTCTGTCTGAAGATGAAATCAATACGATGGTGAAAGACGCAGAAGCCAACGCCGCGGAAGATAAAAAATTCCACGAACTCGTGATGGCCCGGAATCAGGCCGACCAGCTCTTACACGCAACCAAAAAATCCCTTGCGGACCTCGGCGAAAAAGTGCCTGGAGCAGAGCGCGCTGAAATTGAAGCCGCAAGCAATGATTTGGAAGCAGCCTTAAAAGCCGATGATAAAGAAGCCATCGAAGCCAAAGCTAAGATTTTATCAGACGCTGCGCTTAAAATTGCAACCTTGGCTCAAGCGCAAGCCAGCGCCGCAGAAGCCGCATCAGGAGAAGGCACAGCCCAAACGGAAGCCAAAGAAGGGGAGCCTGTTGACGCAGAGTACGAAGAAGTGAAAAAGGACGATAAAAAAGATTAATTACACTGCTAAGGCAGTCTCATTGGGTGAGCCAGATCCCCCGCGACTCACGTCGCACCCCCTTATTAAGGGGGTCTTGGCTCCCTTAATAAGGGAGCTGTCACGAAGTGACTGAGGGATTACACCATGGCAACAAAACGCGACTATTACGAAATTTTAGGCTTACAAAAGGACGCCTCTGAAGCAGACATCAAAAAAGCCTATCGCCGCTTGGCGATGAAACATCATCCTGATAAAAATCAGGGCAATAAAGAAGCAGAAGAAAAATTCAAAGAATTAAACTCCGCTTATGAAGTACTGAGTGATACCAAGAAAAAAGCCGCTTATGATCAGTTTGGCCACGCAGGCGTGGATGCTCAAGCTGGAATGGGCGGAGGATATAGCGGTGGCGGACCACAAGGTGCCAACTTTTCGGACATGTTCGGCGATGTGTTCGGTGACATTTTCGGTGGAGGCCGAAGCCGAGGAGGTCCTTCCCAACAAGAACAACACGCACGTGGCGCAGACCTTCGCTATGAAATTGAAATCAGCCTGGAAGAAGCCTTTCACGGCGTGACCAAAAACATTCGCTTTTCTGCCTTCAGCGCTTGCGAGACCTGTCACGGATCGGGGGCCAAAAAAGGATCCGGCAAAACAGAGTGTGCGACCTGTCATGGCCATGGGATTGTGCGTATCCAACAAGGCTTTTTTTCTATTCAGCAAACCTGCCCGACGTGTCGCGGCGCGGGACAAATTATTAAAGATCCCTGTACTGCCTGCCACGGCCAAGGCAGAATGCACAAAGCCCGCGAGCTCTCGGTTAAAATTCCGGCCGGAGTGGATACCGGCTCACGCATTCGCTTATCCGGAGAAGGCGACGCAGGCGAAGCCGGAGGCGGGCCCGGAGACTTATACGTAGACATCCGCGTTAAAGCCAATCCTCTTTTTAAACGTCACGAGCAGGACCTACACTGCGAAGTCCCCATTGATTTTGTCACAGCCTGCCTAGGCGGAGAAGTCGAAATCCCAACGATTGACGGCAAAGTAAAACTCAAAATTCCTGCCGAAACCCAAAGCGGCCGAGTCCTCCGCCTACGTGGCAAAGGTTTCAAATCCCTCCGCGGCGGACAAGTCGGAGACTTACTCTGCCAAGTCAATGTTGAAACGCCCATCAGTCTCACTGATGAGCAAAA
>JBMDXV010000060.1:0-2059 GCA_048594525.1 Gammaproteobacteria bacterium
ACTATCCAGACAAAAGACAGAAGGGATGATTGCTTGTGGGGTGTTAAATAAAATGACCAGGATAGGTATGCCCAAAAGTTATCGTGTAGCTTAAATTATGAACCAATGTTTCTGCTCAGAGGGTTATGCAACAACGCCCTACAACTTAATTATTGTAAGCGCGTCTGACCCAAAATAATGACAGAACAGGGCTAGTTACCTCCGCATTGCCTTAACAAGGCTCCCCTGCTAGTATGTAAATGCTTGAAACGGATAATAAAACCCTATGAAATTTCGTTTTTCGATTCGCATGAAACATCTTTTTCTGATTTCGATTATCATTTTGATGATTGAAACAGGTTTGTTTTTAACCTACAACTTTCTTTATCTCCACGCGAACCCCGCCCAGTATTTAACGGAGCGGAATATTCATGTCGATTTTATTATCTTTTCGACAAACCTCTCTTTTTTATTGATTCTGTGGGTGGCTTTTTTATTGTATTATCGGTATTCCCTTCCGAAAGAAATTTTGAATTTGATTGTGGGGGGCGAAAACGAAGGCTTGAGCGATCGCACCATTCAACGATTACAGCAGGAAATCAAAAACTATTATGAGCAAAAAAATTTGATGATTACGGCCCTGGCCCATGATATCAAAACGCCTTTGACGGAAGCGATTTTAAGGCTGGCGCTCCTGGATGAGCAGGTTCAGGCGGAGCAAATTTTGAAAAAGCTGGAGGAGGTGAACCAGATTGTGAATAGCTCGCTTGAATATGCCCGTGAGCCTGAGCGCTTACGGCGGGTTCGCGCGGATATTGTTTCGCTGATTGAAAGCATTAGTGAGGAATATGAGCAAAAGGGATTTCCGATTAAATTTCGCAGCGAGGTGTTTAGTTTTACGACTGAGATTGAGTTGCAACTCTTTCGGCGTATGATTACGAATATTATTGAAAATTCTAAAAAATATGCTACATCTTGTCAGATTACGCTCTCTCAACCTCAAAAGCGTTGGCTGGAAATTGTTTGTGAAGACAATGGCCCCGGCGTGCCGGATACTTACCTGCATTTGTTATCGATTCCTTATTTTCGCGTCGATCAGTCTCGTTCCAGTGAAACCGGGGGCACGGGGCTCGGGCTCGCTATTGTTAAAAAAATAACGGAGATGCAAGGGGGGAGTGTGGTGTTTTCGAATCGACCCGGCGGCGGGTTTATGGTAAAAATACTCATTCCAAGACTGGCTCAAGAGAAAACCTAATGCGTCCTTCACCTATTATCTCAGCTTCTATTCTTTCCGCTAATTTTGCCAAATTGGGCGAGGAAGTCTCTCGCGTCCTCAGCGCAGGGGCAGATCGAGTTCATATCGATGTGATGGATCAACATTATGTGCCGAACCTCACGTTTGGGCCGATTGTGGTGGAGGCCTTGCGTCAATATGGGATTACGGCACCCCTGGATGTGCATCTCATGATTGAGCCCGTAGACCCGATGATTACAGAGTTTGCAAAAGTGGGCGCAAGCTCGATTTCTTTTCATCCGGAAGCCAGTCGGCATGTGGACCGTTCCCTTGCTTTGATTAAAAGCTTTAACCTGGAAGCGGGCCTTGTCTTAAATCCGGCAACGCCCATCGAGGTGCTCGCCCACGTGTGGGACAAATTGGATCGCATCCTCGTGATGTCGGTCAATCCGGGATTTGGCGGGCAAAGTTTTATCCCGGCGGCGCTCCCCAAAATTAAAGCCTTACGCCAGAAAATTGATGCGCATGCTCCCCAGATTATCCTTGAAGTAGACGGGGGGATTAGTCCTAACAATATTCGGGACGTGGTGGACGCTGGCGCAGAAATGTGTGTGGTGGGATCGGCCTTATTTAAAGCGCCAAATCAAGCGTATGAGCAGGTGATTAAAGCCTTAAAGGGATAAAAAAATTTTTCTAACTTAAAGTCTTTTATTGTCCCATTTTTGGTAAAAACCTTCGCCTTCAGGCGAAAAAGACTTCAGTCCTAAGGTTTGACGTCGCTGAGGCAAAATTTGTTTTACAGGCCTCGCTATATTTGATAACGTTTTATCAGTTAGACCTCAGGGA
>JBMDXV010000061.1:0-7302 GCA_048594525.1 Gammaproteobacteria bacterium
AATTACATCACATGCTCAGAAAAGGACAACATAAGCAGTCTGATAACTTATCGATCTATGATCAGTTCTATCAACTTGCAGCATAGTCTCGCCCCCAAAATGGCATCCGCTCGCCCATCATAAACTTTTGCGACAGAACCCCTGGACCCAGGTATTTAAATAATCGGCTGCTGTTCTTTTCATGGAAGGCATCCACTGCGTATTTTTATTTATTATACGGTCTTTTTTTCAAAACTCAACAAAACAGGGCCCTGTTTTGATAAGCTGCCTATGAAAACAGGGCCCTGTTTTCGTAAGTCTCATTCGCTTCACCTCATTGAAGCCCGAACTGCCTCGATCAGCACCCGTACTTTATCCGGTTGAATATCAGGTGTTATTCCGTGTCCCAAGTTAAAAATGTGCCCTGTTTTTCGATCCATTTCATGCAGGATTCGCCTCACCTCGCCCTCAATCACGGCATCCGGCGCGCGGAGTATGGCCGGATCAAGATTGCCTTGTAAGGCGTAGGCAGGAAGATGTTTTTTGGCTGCCGCAATGGAGGTTTGCCAATCGAGCCCAATCACTGCGGCATGAGAAGTCTCATATAAGTCGAGCCAGCCACCTGCGCCTTTTGTAAATAAAATCCCCGGAATGCTGGGATATTTTGCTTTCAAATTGCGGAGGATGCGTTCCATATACGCCAAGGAAAAAGCCTGATACGCGGGCTTTGTTAAGGCGCCGCCCCAGGTATCGAAGATCATGATGGTATCGACCCCTGCTTCAATTTGCGCAGATAAATAGGCTTCCACGCTTTCTGCCAACAGGTGCAGGAGATGATGCAAAACATCCGGATTCTCATAGAGCCAGCCTTTGGCGAGTTTAAATTCACCCGGTGCCTTGCCCTCCAACATATAAGCGGCAATCGTCCAGGGGCTGCCTGAAAATCCGATCAGGGGAATGTTCAGCTCCTGCTTTAATAAGCCCACGGTATCGATGACATAACGTAAGTCAGTGTGGGGATCAGGCACGCCTAAAGCAAAAATATCTGCTGTCGTCCGGAGGGCTTTATTAAAACGCGGACCTTCCCCTTCGATAAATTCGAGTTCGAGGCCCATGGCATCGGGAATCGTTAAAATATCTGAAAACAAAATCGCTGCATCAAAACCAAAACGCCTCAAAGGCTGGAGCGTGACCTCACATGCAAGCTCCGGAGTTTTGCACAGCTTTAAAAAACTGCCTGCACGGGCCCGGGTGGCCTGATATTCCGGCAGATATCGACCAGCCTGACGCATCATCCAGATCGGTTTGTGCACGACAGGCTCGTGCCGGATGGCTTTTAAAAACGTATCTTGCATAGGTCTTCCTGTTGGATAATCGCATTTCCTGCACTTTTGAGCAGGATGAAATTTAATTGTCCTTGGCGCTTTTTTTTGTCATGTTGCATGAGTGCGATGAGTTTGTCATGATTGTAATGGGAAGGTAGGCGGGTCGGCAAACCCAATTGCTCAAATAAATACTCTGTTTTGGTGAGGAGAGCCTGATCTTCTAGCGGACTCAAGCGCAATGCACATAATATCCCTATCGCTACAGCTTCACCATGTTTGAAGTCTTGATAGTCGCTATAAGCTTCAAGCGCATGGCCGAAGGTGTGTCCAAAATTGAGAATCATCCGAAGCCCTTGCTCTTTCTCATCTTGAGCCACAATCTCCGCTTTGATCGTGCAAGAGCGCTTAATCAGGGTTCTTAAGCTGGAAGGATCTCGTTTGAGCAAAGCCGCGCGGTGCTCCGCTATCCAATTAAAAAAGTCCGTATCCCAGATTAGTCCATGTTTAATGGCTTCTACGAGGCCCGCAACGTATTCACGCTCGGGCAAGGCTTTTAAACAAGTCAAATCCATCACCACCGCTGCAGGCTGGTGAAAGGCACCAATATTATTTTTAGCTGAACCAAAATTGACAGCCGTTTTTCCACCAATGGAGGAATCTAGCATCGCGAGCGTCGTGGTGGGAACCTGAATAAATTCAATGCCGCGCTGGTAAATGGCAGCGGCAAATCCCACGATATCGCCGATCACCCCACCTCCTAGTGCAATGAGAACACCATCCCGAGGAAAGTGAGACTCTGTCAAAAAGCCTAAAAGGGTGCTGAGCGTTTGAAGGTTTTTGTGAACCTCCCCCGCGGGTAACACAAGCCGGGCCACACTTGCAGGAATCCCGCCATTAAGCGGAATAAGCGCTGCCACATGCTCATCTGTGATCAGACAGGCCGCGCGATTATGAATTAAATCAGCCCAAAGTCCGCTGTGTGTTAAAAGAGATTCCCCCATTAAAATCGGATAAGCTTTGTCCCCAATGCTGAGATTGAGGCGCTCCATCATTCGCCTTCTTGCAGCATTTTAACAATATCAGCCGCAACCGTGCGCACGCCGCGCTCATCGGTTTCAAAAATGTAATCTGCGATTTCTCTAAAATGATGCGTACGATCTTCCGACATTTTCTCCAAGACTTCACGTTTATTGTTCACCTGCAACTGAGGCCGTGTGCGATCCTTTGAGGTACGCTCCATCTGCTGATCGACCGTCACTTTCAAATAAATTACCGTGCCGCGTGCAGCAAGCCTCGCGCGATTCACGGAAGAATCAACGACACCTCCGCCTGTTGCAAGCACAATGCCGTTCTTATCTGTGAGCTCGAAAATAACTTTTTCTTCCCGTTCCCGAAATCTTTCTTCTCCTTCAACATCATAAATCCAGGCAATATCAGCCCCACAGCGCTTTTCAATTTCAGCGTCGCTGTCATAAAATTCGACTTTTAGGAGATCTGCCAAGTGTTTACCAATGGTGCTTTTGCCCGCACCCATGGGGCCAACCAAATAAACGTTGCGTGAGCGCTTCATCTAATATCAATCCTTTATTATTTTATTCACCTCGCCCTTCCCGTAGAATACTAACTGGGAATCCAATTTCAAAGCGTAAGCATATTATCACAATTAAGATTTTTTTTCCAGGGCCTGTTTCGCTAAAGCCAAGGCTCCCACATTGCCTGCTTCTTGACCCAGTGCGGCGAGCACAATGGTTTCTTCAATATTTTGCACCGTCTCATTTTGGATATACCCTCCCAAAAACTGAGCGGTTTTTTGATGAATGAGCGGGAGAAGTTGCTTTTGTTTCATCACGCCTCCCCCCAAAATAATGCGTTCAGGTGAAAAACAGAGGATGTAATTGGTCATCGCATACGCGAGGTAATCCGATTCAAGCTCCCAGGCAAAGTGATCTTGCGGCAATACGGAAGAAGAAAGAACGCCCCATCTCGCGTTGATCGCAGGACCTGCTGCCAAACCTTCTAAGCAATCTCGGTGGTTCGGACAATTGCCAGGATAAGGGTCTTTCACACGGTCATGCGGGATCAAGAGATGTCCCATTTCAGGATGCATAAAACCATGCTGTAGCTTGCCTCCCAAGATGACACCACCCCCAATCCCGGTACCCACCGTCAAATAAATCAAATGCTGACAGCCTAGCCCATGGCCCCAGTAAAACTCGCCTAAAGCCGCTGCATTCACATCTGTATCAAACCCTACGGGGACATCAAATGAGTTAACCACTCTGCCCACAAGGTCACAATTTCGCCACTCTACTTTGGGGGTCGTCGTGATAAAGCCAAAGGTTTCGGAATGGGGATCAGGATCAATCGGCCCAAAAGCGCCAATTCCAATCGCATCAATCGGTTTATGCATATGATGCTTTTGGATAAAAGCATGTACCGCTTTTAAGGTCACATCCGGCGATTCTGTAGGGATATTGACTTGGTCTGCCACATCTCCGTTTTCATTTCCAAGCACACAGACAAACTTCGTGCCTCCGGCCTCAATGCCAATTAAACGCATGCTTTGTCCTTTATTTAAAAGTAGTTTTTTAAAGCAGGCTATTATAGCGTTGATAAAAGGAATGTAAAGCTGGTTGCAAAACCTTACTTTTACTTTTAAACTGATTATTTTAAAGACATATTTTGATGGATATTTACACGCTCCTCGAATTGACTACTCAACATCGGGCCTCTGACCTCCATTTAGGGGTAGGGCATGCCCCGATTCTGCGCGTAGAAGGTCGGCTCCAACCATTAGATACAGAACCTCTGACTGAAAAGCAGATTAATGATTTTTGTGTGCAACTCACTATGCCTGACCAACGTGAACGATTAAGGGGTGAGAAGAGCATTGATTTTGCCTTTCACCTTCCCGAAGTAGGTCGGTTTCGGGTTAACATTTTTAACGAGCGCCGCGGATTGGCCTTAAGTTTACGCCTGATTCCTGAAACAGCCCCCGATTTAGAAGCCTATCGAAATTTCAAGATCATGCAAACCCTCCTCTCCCAAGACAGCGGCTTGATTCTGGTGACAGGCGCGACGGGCTCAGGCAAAAGCACCACGCTCGCCGCGATGCTCGAATACCTGAATCAACACAAGGCGCTGCATGCCATCACTTTGGAAGATCCGATTGAGTTCATTTTCACCCATCGATGCTCCCTCATCCATCAACGTGAAATCGGCCGGGACGTTAAAAGTTTTAGCGCGGGATTGCGCGAAGCCTTGCGGGAAGACCCGGACTTTATTGTGCTCGGGGAGCTTCGAGACCTGGAGTCGATTCGTCTCGCATTACAAGCCGCTGAAACAGGTCATCTCATTTTAGCCAGTCTCCATGCGCGCTCTGCCGCAAAAGCGATTGATCGCCTGGTGGATTCGTTTCCGGGCGACGAAAAAAATCTTATCCTATTGATTTTAGCAGAGACGCTAATCGGGGTTTTTCATCAAGTCCTCATGCCTTTAAAAGACTCCAATCAACGTGAGCTTATTCAGGAAATTCTCATTAACACGCCTGCCATCCGCAACTTGATTCGCGAACATAAAATCGCACAAATTGAAGCCACGATGGAAACGTCTCAGCATCTTGGGATGAAAACGCTTGCGCAGGCTTTGGGTGAGCTTAATCCCCCCGGCGACTCTCGTCGCCACCCCCCTTATTAAGGGGGGCAAGAGCCCTTGCTTTTCTTCAAGGGCCTTTCTAAAGACCAGGGATCTTGGCTCCCTTAGCAAGGGAGCTGTCACGCAGTGACTGAGGGATCACCCTTCAGCCATATTAAGAAAAGCAGAAAAGCAAACTGGGGTGAATGATGGGGTTCGAACCCACGACAACCGGAATCACAATCCGGGACTCTACCAGCTGAGCTACATCCACCAACAACAAAGGGCACCGCGCCTGGTGCGCCCGGCAGGACTCGAACCTGCTACCCTCGGCTTAGAAGGCCGATGCTCTATCCAAATGAGCTACGAGCGCAAATGGTCGGGGTAGAGGGATTTGAACTCTCGACACCCTGCTCCCAAAGCAGGTGCGCTACCAGGCAGCGCTATACCCCGAAGAGGCCAGGATGATACTCACCTTTACATTAAAGGTCAAGGTTTTTAGAATGACCTAAAATGATCAAACGCTGCTGCAATGCCTTTTTCCTTGCCGTACACAAAAAACACTTGGCTGTTTGATTGCTTTCTCCTTGTCCTTCTCTTGAGCTTTGTTTACTTTATCGGGCTCGGGGGCCCCGCCCTTTATATTACCGATGAAGGACGCTATGCCGAAATCGGCCGGGAAATGTTGCTCTTTCACAGTTTTGTCACGCCGCATTTAGATGGCTTGCCTTATTTTGAAAAACCGCCTTTAGCGTATTGGCTCATCACTTTTTTTGAGTGGGTCTTCGGACTGAACGAATGGGCGGTGCGCTCCGTCGATGCGACCCTCGCTATTTTCATGTGCCTCATGGCCTATACCACAGGACGCATTTGTTTTAATCGCTTAACCGGAATCTGGGCTGCATTGATTTTATCAAGCTCTTTCCTCTTTTTTGCAGCCACCCATCTCCTCAATACGGACACTTGCCTTAGCGCCTGTTTAACCTTGGCGCTCACCTCCTTTCTAACCTGGTTCAAATTTCAAGAGGAAGAACGGAATTACCCGATCCTTCTTTATCTCGCCTATGCGGCTTGTGCTTTAGCGGTCTTAGCCAAGGGTCTGATCGGGATCGTCTTTCCGGGCATGATTCTGTTCTTGTGGCTCCTCTTTACTGGCAATGTCCGACTTTTAAAAAAGATGCGCCTGTTTTCAGGTGGCGTTTTGTTTTTTGTGATTGCAGCGCCCTGGCATGTATTGGCACAACACCAGAATCCCGGTTTTTTCCACGAGTATTTTTATGTCAATCAATATCTGCGCTTTACCACGCCGATCATGCATCGTGAAATGAACAAACTCACCTATCTCGGCATTTTCATAGGCGGATTCTTACCCTGGATGTTTCTTTTAATCTGGCGTTTTAAACAGGTATTTCATCTTTGTTTGAACCCCAAACAATGCCCGATTGAAACCTTTTTAATCTGGTGGGTGCTGAGTATTTTTCTCTTTTTCAGCTTTTCTAATTCTGTCCTGGTGCCTTATTTACTGCCGACGCTGCCTCCCTTAGCCTTATTGACGGCCCCTTTTGCAGCCAGGCTGTGGCAACAACACAAAAAGGCCCGCATCACGCTCTTTGTTACCTTGACCCTGTCTTGGGTTCTTTTGATCAGTGCTTGGATCAGCGCCCCAGATTTTGTGAATAAATCAACCAAGCCCTTGGCAGAAGTTGCAAACGCACTCTTAGAGCAACATCCCGATGCGACCTTGATTAATTACGACTACTACTTCCAAGACTTTCCGTTTTATACACGTCATTTTGTACAAATTGTGAATTGGCAAGATGAACTCACCTATGGCCAGGCAGCTGATCCCTCCAGAAAAATCCTTATTTCCGAAGCGGAATTTTCAGCCCTCATCCAAAGCCCTCAGCCTGTATACATTGTCATGTATCAAGAAGACTTTATTCATTTGCAAAAATTCCATCCTAATACTTTATTTTTACTCGCCGAAAGCGGGCGATATGTGCTTGCGACCAATCAATCGCAAGCAAAGCAGTAAGGTTTGACATTAAAAAAATCTGTGTTAAAATTACTCTATTCAAAAAATAGGAACAGGCCATGGCACTCTCCACTTTTAATTTTGATCCTTTGGAATCACTCGATGATTTAAAATCTTCAGGTATAGAAGAAAAGCAGGCGCGCGCATTCATTAGGCTGATAAAAAGTTCTGCGCAGATTTCTTTCGAAAGACTAGGAGTCTGTCGCGCTATGCTGTAAATCCGATCAATGTTAAAATACTGGCTGAATTAACGGGACTGGAAGCAAGGCATGGCAAGGTTTGTAATGATAGACAGATATACGGCATATTTGTTGCCCCCATCAGTAAACG
>JBMDXV010000062.1:0-3866 GCA_048594525.1 Gammaproteobacteria bacterium
AAAAAAATTATTCAAAATAAAGGGGGTCTGCATAATCGAGCGACCCGTCAAATGCAGCTACTTCCTTTCAGCTTATTGGAAACGAAAGCATTTTTAGCGTCTCGCCATATCGTATTGAGCCATTCTCATATATTGAAGTTATATATGGCCCTTGGCGGTGTTCCGCATTATCTCAATTACATTGAAAAAGGCCGGACGGCTGATGAAAATATTCAAAGTATCCTCTTTGATCAAGCGGCCCCTCTTCGAGATGAATATACTAAGTTGTTTGAATCCTTATTCAATGATGCCAAAGTATACATGGATTTAGTCAAAATCATTGGGAGCAAACGCTCAGGGATAACACGCAGTGAGATCAAAAAACAACTCTCTGAAAATACGGGGGGACGACTCAGTGAGCGTTTAAATGACCTGTGCACTGCAGGTTTTATACAGGAACTCATTCCTTTTACACGATCTCGTGGCGAGTACTATAAACTTTCCGATGAGTTCTGTTTGTTTTATCTTTATTGGCTTCAAGGAACAAGCAAAAAAAACTTAACCCTCGATTATTGGATTAAATTATCACAGACCCCACAATATCATGCCTGGGCGGGTTATAGTTTTGAGGGAGTTTGCTATAAACACGCTCAAAGTATTATTGATGCTTTGCAGATTAAGACCGCTACAGTCATTGACTCATGGCAGTTCATTCCGAAAAAGCAAAAAGAGGTGGGAGCACAAATCGATCTGTTGATTGACCGAAGTGATGATGCCGTGACAATCTGTGAGATTAAATTTACGAATATTCCTTTTGCGCTGGATAAGAAAGAGGCTGAATATTTAGAAAAAAAGATTAGCGTTTTCAAGGAGCGGACAAAGACTACAAAGCAGATATTCATCGTATTGATCTCCGCTAATGGCTTACGTGAAACTGAATATTCAAAAAATATGCTATCGGGGCTCGTGACATTAGAAGATTTTTTTCGATGAATAAGAGAATTGACTCAAACGCACGCGCATACCAAACCTTGCCAACTCCCCCCTATTTTCGTTAAGGTAGGCCTTCTTCTTTTCATCGGAATGCGAATGTTTAACAGATTCGAACAGGTCGTGAGACCGCATCTTCCCCGTATTCAAGCCCTGCGGCTGAAAAACAATCCTCCTGCCCATCTTTCAGCGGCAGGGCTCAGCCTCGATTATGCACAGCAGTTTCTCGATGCTTCTCTCCTCGAAGCTTTCAATCAATTTCTGGATAAAGAACGCTTTCGGGATCGCATTGAGGCTCTATTTCGCGGCGACAAAATCAATGTGACCGAAAACCGTGCGGTCTTGCATCCCCTCTTGCGGGATCCTCATCCTCCTCTTTATATGCAGGAAGAATTCCAAAAAATGGAGCGGCTCACGCAAAAACTGATTCACGACAAACGGTTTACGGATATTGTGAATATTGGGATCGGCGGCTCAGACTTGGGTCCGAGGATGGTTGTCCGGGCGTTGCGACCTGACTGGCAAAACCCCTTTCATCTGCATTTTGTTTCGAATGTCGATGGCACGGATCTCTTTGAAACGCTGGAAGGCCTTGATCCGGCCACCACTTTGTTTATCGTCGCATCGAAATCGTTTACCACGCAAGAAACCCTTATGAATGCTGAAACCGCCAAAGCCTGGTTGCAAAAAGGCCTGAATCAAAATGATGTGTCTGATCATTTTATCGGGATTACGAGTCAACCTGAAAAAGCAATCCAATGGGGGATTCCTCCTGAAATGATTTTTGCGATGTGGGATGCCATCGGCGGGCGTTATTCTTTGTGGTCTGCAATCGGTTTACCCATTATGTTGGCGGTGGGGATTGCCAATTTCAAGCGTCTTTTACAAGGCGCCCACGCGATGGATCAGCATTTTAGAAATGCGCCTTGGGCCCAGAATATGCCTGTGCTCCTCGCCCTGATTGCGGTTTTAAACCAAAATTTTTTAGGGGCCTGCAGTCATGCGGTCTTGCCTTATGATCAAACCCTCGAACTCCTCCCGGCCTACTTGCAACAAGTGGACATGGAAAGCAACGGGAAGCGCGTGACCCTCCAGAATGAGCCCGTCACGTATCAAACGGGTGTGGTCTTGTGGGGAAGCGTCGGCACCAATGGTCAACATGCGTATCATCAACTGCTGCATCAGGGCACACTCACAATCCCGATTGATTTGATTTTGCCTTTAGCGCCGCGCCATCCCTATCTCCCTCATCATCGCGCTTTGGTCGCAAACTGCTATGGGCAAAAGCAGGCTTTTTTAGAAGGCTGCGATTCAGACCCGCCCTATAAACGGCTGCCCGGCAATCGCCCTGTCAACCTCATCACGCTGCCTGAGTTGAATCCCGAAACCTTAGGGGCTTTAATTGCGCTGTATGAACATAAGATTTTTGTCCAGAGTTTGATTTGGGAGATCAATGCGTTTGACCAGTGGGGCGTGGAGCTCGGTAAAAAATTAGCTGAAACGCTGCTGGAACAAGAGGCAAAAAAATGACACCGCGCACCTTCTCCGAAAGCCAAATCAAACTGATGATTTTTATTATGTTGGGTTTTTACCCCCTGATCGGAATGGGAGTCGATTTAATTACGCCTTCCTTGCCTGCGATGACAGTGGGCTTAAACGTGTCGTCCACCTTGATAAAAAATGTCGTTACAGTTTATCTGTTGGGCTATGCGGTGGGGAATTTTTTAAGCGGCCTATTGTCGGACAGTTGGGGGCGAAAAAACCTGCTTGTTTTGGGATTTGTGATATTTACGCTCGCGAGCCTCCTTCCCATCTTTACGCCGCATCCCGCGATCCTCCTTTTTGCGCGCGCATTGCAAGGTGTGGGGCTTGGCGCTTTTGCCGTCCTGACGCGGGGCCTCTTTTCAGATGTGCTGAGCGCAGAGCGCTTGATGCGCATTGCGCCTTTCTTATCTTTGGCGTGGGGAATCGGGCCCGTCATCGGCCCCGTGATTGGGGGCTATCTCCAATTTTACTTTGATTGGCAAGCTTGCTTTTACTTTTATGCAGGCGCAGGATTGTTGGCTGTATTGATCACCCTCACCTGTATTCCCGAAACGCATTTTAAACGTTTGCCTTTGAATCCTCAGCAGATTGGACGGAATTTTAAAGAAATTGTGACCCATAAAGTGTTTATGGGTTCGATCTTGATCATGGGCTGTGTCTATCCCCTGTTGATTGTGTTTAATACCTTAGGGCCTTTTTTGATTCAACGAACGCTCGGCCATTCGCCCGTCTTTTTTGGGCATATTGCTTTGTGGATGGGACTCATGTTTGTGCTAGGCACTTTATTTTGTAGAAGGTTGATTAAAAAGATCCCCCCCGAAGGTGTACTTCGCAGCGTGTTACCGCTCGCATTTTTACTGGGAATCCTAACGCTCGGGGCGGCCTATGTGTGGGGGCAATCGCTGTGGGTGATTGTGCTCCCGAGTTTGTTGATGTTCTTCATTACGGGGACTTTGTATCCCACCGCGATGGGAAAAGGGCTGTCGCTCTTTCGGCATCTCGCAGGCAGCGCGGGCGCGATGATGAATCTCGTGACTATTTTATTAGTATGCGCTGTTTCAGGGCTCATGAGCCTCGTAAGCGCCAAATCGATGCTGCCGCTTGCCGGTGCGAATTTAGGGCTGATTGTTCTGGCGGGTTTATCTTATTGGGCGCTCATCCACAAACAACAATAAGCCAAGAAGTTCCTGCATTTTGGCAATTCAATTGACAATAGGACTTACGCATTGACAGGTGGGAGTTGGTTTGATCTTAGAAATTGAGATCCATTTTGAGAAATGAAATTTTTAATGACCTCCAAAAACAAATCTCGCTTGACCTGATACCAGTTATCAATGGCTTGCTGTGCTCGC
>JBMDXV010000063.1:0-6809 GCA_048594525.1 Gammaproteobacteria bacterium
GCCTTGAACTTTTGCGAGCACAGCAAGCCATTGATAACTGGTATCAGGTCAAGCGAGATTTGTTTTTGGAGGTCATTAAAAATTTCATTTCTCAAAATGGATCTCAATTTCTAAGATCAAACCAACTCCCACCTGTCAATCCGTAAGTCCTATAAAATATCCATGCGCTTTAAATGAAGGGCTGCTTTGATGAGCGCGATTAACAACGTGCTAGCACTATCATGCCGCTTAACTTGGGCGGTTTCTTCTACGGAGAGAGGCGTGCTATCATGATGTTTAAGGTCATAAAATTCGAGGGCCAAGTCCTTAAATAAGGGGAACGCGCAGGACTTCACTAAAGTGGGGATCAGCGTTTTCTCTGCAAAAAACAGATTAAAAAATGCTTCTAACTCGGAGCGCTCATATGTAGCATGAAGGATTCTGCGCGATAAAGTCCACACAACAGAAGAAGACCAGCTAAAAACTTCTTGTGAAGCCAATACGGAGTGGGGGTCCTCTTGATATTTCTCAAGAAACCGATTGCCGATAGACATTAAAATTAAAACGCGTTCTGCATCGTTCAATAATCGAGTTCTCTCCTGTAAACCCTTGAAGAATATGAGTATGCGATAAATAATCCCGAATTCGTAACGGTCCTTATGTTTTGCTTGCTCCGCAAATAGGGTGTCCGCCCCATCACTGCTTTTTGCTAAAAAAGCAAGCACTTTTGAAAAAGAGGGTAAATTGAAGAAATTTAAGTGCTTAGAAAGGCTAGGGATGGCGTCGAGCTTTAGACATTGCTTTCTTAAATCTTCCTCTTCACCCTGAGGACAGTGCGCGATGAAGTGTTCTAGAATAAGGATGATCGGATCTCCAATAGGATCGGCGTAGGCATTTTCCTTTCGGATTTGTATGGCATAATTTTCCTTAGAGGTCCGCTTATGGAGTGGATGTTCATGATTCTTTAATAGCCGGAATACAAGTGGGAGCATTTCTGTTCTGAGGCGCGCATCATCGGGCGCATGGGCTAATAAATTTTTGAAAAAAAGGAGCATGTTTGCAGGAATGCTTGGGTCTTCTTTCCGTTCGATGAGCCCGAGGAAGGAATCAAAGTTGTCTATAATCCATTCGCTATAGTCCGGGTTTTGGCTCGTCTTGACCAAAGCCTCCAAATCCCGGCCTGACAAGCTCTGGGGCGATGCGCCTAATGCCATTTTGTTGCTCCTGAAGCATAAATTAATTTAATTATAAACAAAAATATAAATATTGCAATTGGAAAATGGAATAAACCTTGACTGAGTAAATAATTTATATTAAATAATTTAATAAAGTTAAAGAAAGAAGTCTTTCTCACAGAGTCTGAAGTGGGCTGATTGCATTCCATTTCACGGCTTTAATGATGGAACCAGAAGAGGAGCATGTTAATGACCACAACAAAGCAAAAGCCAAAGATAATTTTGGTGAGGATGTCGAGCTTGCCCTCTACGCGGGCGTGCTCCTCTTTGAACGCTGCTCGCAGTAAAGCATGTTTGTTCAGTTTTAACATCTGATTGATCGCCTCTCTCTGAAGGCGAGGAGAGACCTAAATTTTTTTTCAAATAGGTTGACTACCCTTTTTTTTTCGACTAAAATCTTCCTCCTTTTAAAAAGAACGCGTGCGCGTGCTCAATGTGCGTGCGGATTAGATTGAAGTCCAGTGGAGAATGAATGACAACAGTAAACCAGTTGGTACGCAAAGGCCGTAGCCATAAAAAAACCAAGACCAAAGTGCCTGCGTTAGAGGGCTGCCCTCAGCGTCGTGGCGTATGCACACGGGTTTATACCACCACGCCTAAAAAGCCGAACTCCGCTTTGCGTAAAGTGTGCCGTGTTCGTTTGACGAGTGGCTTTGAAGTCTCAAGCTATATTGGGGGAGAGGGGCATAATCTACAGGAGCACTCCGTCGTATTAATTCGGGGCGGCCGGGTAAAAGATTTGCCGGGTGTGCGTTATCATACCGTGCGCGGAAGCCTTGATGCTGCGGGCGTAAAAGACCGGAAGCAAGGGCGTTCTAAGTACGGAGCCAAGCGTCCGAAAGCTTAAATTTATTAGTTTAAAGGAAGAAAGATATGCCAAGAAGAAGAGTCGTCGCTAAGCGCGAAATTTTGCCGGATCCTGTATACAAGAGCCAAGTGCTTGCAAAATTTATTAATCAGGTGATGAGAAGCGGAAAAAAATCAATTGCTGAGAAAATTGTTTATGGGGCCTTGGCTACCATGAAAGATAAGTTAAAGTTCGGCAAGCAAGAAGAAGCATTAGCTGCGCTTGAAAAGGCTCTCGAAAATGTCCGTCCCCTTGTTGAAGTGAAATCTCGTAGGGTCGGTGGGGCAACCTATCAGGTTCCGGTTGAAGTACGCCCGGATCGCAGTCAAACTTTGGCCATGCGCTGGCTCATTGATGCGGCTAAAACCCGTCGTGAAAAAACGATGGCTTTACGTCTGGCAGCAGAATCTATGGAAGCCAATGAAAATAGAGGATCTGCTTTCAAGAAGAAAGAAGATGTTCATCGTATGGCAGAAGCGAATAAAGCTTTTGCACATTTCCGCTGGTAAGAGAAAAGGAATTTATTGTGCCGAGAACCACTCCTATTGAACAATATCGTAATTTTGGTGTCGTCGCTCACGTTGATGCGGGTAAAACGACCACAACTGAGCGGATTTTATTTTACACGGGCCTGACCCATAAAATGGGCGAAGTCCATGACGGAAGCGCCACCATGGACTGGATGCCCCAAGAGCAAGAGCGTGGAATCACGATTACTGCTGCGGCAACCACCGTCAAATGGAAAGGGATGGAAAAGCAATATCCCCATGAATATCGTTTCAACATTATCGATACGCCGGGCCACGTGGATTTCACGATTGAAGTGGAGCGGTCTCTCCGGGTATTAGACGGGGCGGTCGTAGTATTTTGTGGAACCTCCGGTGTTGAGCCTCAGTCTGAAACAGTATGGCGTCAGGCGAATAAGTATGGCGTACCCCGTATTGTGTTTGTAAATAAACTCGATCGCGCTGGCGCAAACTTTTTGCGGGTTGTCGAGCAAATCAAAAAGCGTTTGGGATCTAATCCTGTGCCGATTCAGCTTCCCATTGGCGCTGAAGAAAACTTTGAAGGGATTATTGATTTAATCCGGATGAAAGCCATTTATTGGAGTGAAGCGGATAAAGGCCTCAGTTTTGAATTAAAAGACATTCCTGAGAATATGAAAGCGGAAGCGCAAGAATGGCATGATAAAATGGTCGAAGCCGCCGCTGAAGCCAGTGATGAATTGATGGATAAATATTTTGCGGGTGAGGCCTTATCCATTGAAGAAATTAAAGGAGGGCTCCGTAAGCGTTCCCTCGCAAATGAGATTGTGGTATCCCTCTGTGGTTCAGCCTTTAAAAATAAGGGCGTTCAAGCCATGCTCGATGGCGTGATTGATTATCTCCCTGCGCCGAACGAAAGGGCTGCCATCAAAGGCGTTTTGGAAAATGGAGAAGAGTCTACCTGCCCCGCCGAAGATGATAAACCATTTGCTGCCTTAGCGTTTAAACTCGCGAATGATCCCTTCGTCGGTAATTTAACATTTATCCGCGTCTATTCAGGCGTGATGCAATGTGGAGATGCGGTTTATAATTCCGTTAAAGGTAAAAAAGAGCGGATTGGTCGCCTCGTTCAAATGCACGCGAAAGACCGAAATGAAATTAAAGAAGTCCGTGCCGGAGACATTGCGGCCGCAATCGGCTTAAAAGATGTCACAACAGGCGACACCTTGTGTCACCCTGATCATATCATCACTTTGGAGCGCATGGAGTTTCCAGAGCCTGTGATTTCCGTTGCAGTCGAGCCGAAAACAAAGGCAGATCAGGAAAAAATGGGGATTGCTTTAAGTAAGCTTGCAGCAGAAGATCCTTCTTTCCGTATGCATACAGATGAAGAATCCAGTCAAACCATTATCGCAGGAATGGGTGAATTGCATCTTGAAATTATTGTAGACAGGATGAAGCGTGAGTTTGGCGTAGAAGCCAATGTTGGTAAGCCTCAAGTGTCTTATCGTGAAACGGTTAAGAAAAAAGTTGAGCAGGAAGGCAAGTTTGTTCGCCAATCCGGAGGCCGGGGTCAATACGGTCATGTCTGGATTACCATCGAGCCGAATGAAGCAGGCAAGGGCTATGAATTTACGAATGCAATTGTGGGCGGAACGGTTCCGAAAGAATATATTCCCGCCGTTGATAAAGGGATTCAAGAACAAATGCAAAATGGCGTGGTCGCAGGGTATCCCGTGATTGATGTCAAAGTCACCTTGTTTGACGGGTCTTACCACGATGTGGATTCCAGCGAGATGGCGTTTAAAATTGCAGGCTCCATGGGCTTTAAAGAAGGCGCGCGGAAAGCAGGTGCAGTTTTACTCGAACCGATTATGAAGGTCGAGGTCGTGACCCCTGAAGATTATATGGGTGACGTGATTGGCGACTTAAACCGTCGTCGTGGTGTCATCTTGGGAATGGATGATAATCCTTCCGGTAAAGTCGTCACGGCTGAAGTGCCTCTCGCAGAAATGTTTGGTTATGCAACGGACGTCCGTTCTATGAGTCAGGGGCGCGCGAGTTATGCGATGGAGTTCTTAAAGTATTTAGAAGTTCCAAGCAATGTTGCAAAAGAAATTATCGAAAAAAGAACCAGCGCAGCATAAACTGCAATTAAGGAGCAAACAAAATGGCAAAAGAGAAATTTGAACGTAAGAAGCCACACGTGAATGTGGGAACGATTGGTCACGTAGATCATGGGAAGACGACGTTAACCGCGGCGATCACGACGGTCATGGCAAAGAAGCACGGAGGCCAAGCGAAGAAGTATGACGAGATTGATGCGGCACCGGAAGAGAAAGCGCGCGGAATCACGATCAATACCGCGCACGTGGAGTACGAAAGCGATCACCGTCACTATGCTCACGTTGATTGCCCGGGCCACGCGGATTATGTCAAGAACATGATCACGGGAGCGGCGCAGATGGACGGAGCGATATTAGTGGTGTCCGCAGCAGACGGCCCGATGCCGCAAACCCGCGAACACATTTTGTTAGCGCGTCAAGTAGGTGTTCCCCACATCGTAGTGTTTTTGAATAAAGCAGACATGGTAGACGATGCAGAATTGTTGGAACTCGTAGAAATGGAAGTGAGAGAACTGTTGAGTTCCTACGACTTCCCCGGAGACGACACCCCGATCATAAAAGGCTCTGCCTTAAAAGCATTGGAAGGAGACAGCTCCGAGATAGGTGTTGCGGCCATTGAGAAGTTGGTTGCGACGATGGATGAGTATTTCCCTGAACCCGTCCGTGTGATCGACAAGCCGTTCTTATTACCGATTGAAGATGTATTCTCCATTTCAGGACGTGGAACGGTTGTAACTGGTCGGGTCGAACGCGGGATTGTCAAAGTAGGCGAAGTGGTTGAAGTCGTAGGAATGAGGCCCACCCAAGAAACAACGGTAACGGGCGTAGAGATGTTCCGTAAGCTCCTTGATGAAGGTCGCGCAGGAGATAACGTCGGCGTATTGGTGAGAGGCTTAAAGCGTGAAGACGTTGAGCGTGGACAAGTATTATGTCACAAAGGCTCCATCAAACCGCACACGAAGTTTGAAGCGGAAGTGTATGTTTTGTCAAAAGAAGAGGGAGGACGTCACACGCCGTTTTTCAAAGGCTATCGGCCGCAGTTTTATTTTAGAACGACGGACGTGACAGGTGCAGTGGAGTTACCCGCTGGAGTCGAGATGGTGATGCCCGGAGACAACATCAAGATGGTCGTCGAATTGATTGTACCGATTGCGATGGAAGAAGGCTTACGCTTTGCGATACGTGAAGGCGGAAAAACAGTTGGGGCGGGAGTGGTTGCGAAGATATTTGCGTAATCCCCCCTTAATCCCCCCTTATGAAGGGGGGCGAGAGCCCTGGCTTTCTTGGTAAACTGACTAAGAGAGGAGGGGCGAGAACCTGAGGTGGTTTCTTGGCTCCCTTAATAAGGGAGCTGTCACGAAGTGACTGAGGGATTAAATTAGGTCTGTAGCTCAATTGGTAGAGTAGCGGTCTCCAAAACCGTTGGTTGGGGGTTCGATTCCCTCCAGGCCTGCCATTTTGTTAAAGCCTCCTTCGGGAGGCTTTTTTAATGTCTTGATTTTTGAGGGAAACAATTTGGTTTACAAAGGTTTTGCCGTGTGGTAATATCATCGCCCATTTTCTGCCGCCACGAACCCGCTCACGCAATAAGACACCTATGAAAATAAATTTTCGCTCTCTTGATACATCAAAATGGTTCGGCGTCATTCTTATTGTGGCGGTACTTGTGGTGGGGAATGCTTATTTCTCCAATGTTTCCTTGCCTGTTCGTGTGGCGGTGATGATTGTCCTGGCGCTGATTGCGATGGGGATTGCTTTGACCACGGCAAAGGGCAGGCATGCTTTTCAGTTTATTAAAGAATCTCGGTTGGAATTACGTAAGGTGGTGTGGCCCACTCGCCAAGAAACCGTTCAAACGACTTTAATGATAGCCGGAATTGTGTTGATAATGTCGTTGATTTTATGGGGGTTTGATTCATTCTTTGCCTACCTCGTCGGTACGGTCTTGATTTAAGGATATTGGAATGACAATGCGTTGGTATGTGGTGCAAGTAACATCACAATATGAAAATAAAGTAAAGGAAACCTTGCTGGATCGAGTGAAGCTCAATGGGCTTGAGGCTTTTTTTGAAGAAATTCTAGTTCCTACGGAAGAAGTGGTGGAGATGAAGTCCGGCCAGAAGCGTAAAAGCGAGCG
>JBMDXV010000064.1:0-2087 GCA_048594525.1 Gammaproteobacteria bacterium
TTAATTACTCTTAAAAATTATTATTTTTAAATCAATAAATCCACTCGTTTGAGGAATTTTGCAAGTGCCTCTAACATGTTTTTAAAAATTTATGTTAAAGTATTTTGAATTACAAAAATTATTATTTGATAGAGGAAAAGTGAAAAAATTTTTAATCGCATTACCCCTAGTGGGCCTGAGTTTTGTTTATGCGGATGAGCCCCAAGCCTGCTTCACTCCGGGCGGGGCTTGTACACAATTAATAGTGGATACCATCAACAGCGCCCAACAGAACATTGATGTGCAAGCCTACGGGTTTTCATCCGAGCCCATTATTAATGCGCTAGTCAAAGCAGAAGCCAAAGGTGTGAAAGTCCGAGTGATTCTGGATAAGTCTAATCTGTCCGCGCGGAGTTCAGGCATCGAGGCACTCAAACAAGCAGGCATCCCGATGTCGATTGATTATAAAGTGAAGATTGCGCATAACAAGGTGATGATCCTTGATAATCAAACCCTCATCACGGGAAGCTTTAATTTTACAAGCTCCGCCCAAACGCGTAATGCCGAAAATGTTTTAGTGATTCATAACCCGCAGTTGGCTGGTCAATATGAGCAAAACTTTATGAATCGTCAGGCGGCCTCCTTGCCTTATGCGGAGTGCTTGACTGTGAGCAAGTGTTCGGGGGATCGGGTTTAGGTTGAGGAATAAGAACTCAGTAAAAAAGGCCAGTTGACCCAAGGCTGTTACTGTCAATCAAATTCACCCGAGCAGAGTTTTTTTAAAAATAAATCCCAGGGTAAAGCTAAAATATTACCCATACGCTGAATGATGGGGTCTTGGCTCACCAAAATAAGATGTTTGAAGATGTTTTCTTCTGCTAAGGCTTTTAAACCAGAGAGATGTTTATTTTGAACCGAGCGTGTCGCCTTGACCTCTATGGCGAGGTGATCTCCTACAATAAAATCCACCTCAGTGCCAGTACGCGTGTGCCAATACGTGAGCGGAAAAAACAAGCGTTGATAGCTCAGATACGCCCGAAGTTCCATTGCAATAAAATGCTCAAAAGCCCGGCCATAGTCATCACTATTGGGAACAATCGCCCGTAACTGTCTCAAAGCATGCGCAACGCCTGTATCAAAATAGTAAAATTTGGCAGTGCTGACTGCTTTACGTTTAAGCGTTTTAGTAAAGCAGGGTAGAAAAAATCCCATAAAAGTATCTTCTAAAAGGTAGTAATATTCGCGAATCGCCGTTGCGGTGACTGCTGAATCATTTGCAATTTCAGTGAAATTCAGGTTTTGTCCATTTGTGAGCGCCGATAAATTTAAAAATTTAGCAAAACTTGGAATTTTGCGTACATGCGCTTCAGCTTGAATTTCCTCTTTCAGGTAAGTATTGACGTACGCAAAGAGATCTTCGTAAGGTTCTCCACTCTGATAAATAAAAGGTAAGCCCCCAAACGATAAATAACGATCCAGATCAAAATCTGGGATTTCTTTATAAGTTAAAGGAAAAAGCTGCGCTTCACGGGCGCGACCCCCCAGCAGGTTAGCCTGACCTCTTTTTAATTTACGGGCGCTACTTCCAGTCAATAAGAAATGCCAGCCTTTCTCCTCAATGAGTCGATGCACTTCATTTAAAAGCACTGGAATGAGTTGCACTTCATCAATCACAACGTGATTTTTTTTAGCATTCATAGGATCAATAACAGTTTCCAGCGCATGCGGCATATTGAGTAATTTATAATAAAGATGGCTGTCAAGCAGATTTAAGTATTCTGCTTGAGGAAGCTGTTGTCTGATGAGGGTTGATTTTCCCGTTGCACGAGGTCCAAATAAAAAATGGGATTTTTTCTCAATCAGCGAAGGTAAGTTCAACAGGCGTGTATATTTTTCCATAATTTAGAACTAGTACTTTAGATTTTTATGTAAATTCTAAAGTATTGGTTTGGAATTTTCAAGTTGCCAAGGCGTTGTTGCATAAGTCGCAAAATAATCAGTTGTAATAATTTCGTACATATGCTATTTTAGCCTGTTGCAAAATTAGCTCAATAATGGAAAAAATGCCCTACAAATACCCTGCAAGCAAAGGCTGGAATGTACCAAAG
>JBMDXV010000065.1:0-1796 GCA_048594525.1 Gammaproteobacteria bacterium
CCTTCTCATCCACACTCATTTTAATGATTTTAGGCTTTTCGTGTTTGGCCATGAAAGAAGTGATAAAAATAATTTTGTGACTTAAAAATGGATTAAATCAGAATTCCTTGAAAATTGCACGCACGTTCACCGAAAGGACACCGTCTTCTTTAAATCCTTATCCTTCAGCGGGAGATGCTGAGCATCCTGTAATAATGTTGCAAACGTTGGAAAGATAAGTCGCCTGCTTTGACTTTGGCTACAATGATGCAGCCAGGATCATCCCGATGGGTGCAGTTGCGAAAGCGGCATTGACCGAGATACGGGCGGAATTCAGGGAAGCCTTGGATTAAGTTTGTGCGTTGTGATTCTGGGAGTTTTAGTTCACGAATCCCCGGTACATCGATAATTGCGGTGTTGTTTTGAAGGTGATACAGCCGGCTGACTGAGGTGGTGTGTTGACCTTTGCCTGTGGCTTCTGATACCGCATTGACCCGGGCTTTTGCTGTTTTGACTAAGGCATTGATCAGGGAAGATTTCCCTACACCTGAAGCGCCTAATAAAAAATTGGTTTTGCTGGCGCTTTTTTCGAGCAAAGCCTCTAATCCTGCGCCTGTTGCTGCGCTCACGGGAATCACCGGGTAATTCAATTTTTCGTAGAGTGCAAGGGTATCGATGACCAAGGATGTGAGGGGAAGGTCATTCTTATTTAAAACAAGGCAAGGAGGGATGCCTGCAAGCTCAGCGGCTACTAAATATTGGTCCAGATAAAAAGCGTTAGGGGAAGGAGCAACTGCAAAAATCACCCAGACCTGATCGAGGTTGGCAGCCATTTCTTTAATCGGATGATAGCGGTCCGCGCGGCAGAGCACATTTTTTCGGCTCAAACGACGGGTGATGACGCCCTGCTCTGCCCCGGCATTCCACTCAAATTCAACCTGATCGCCAATGACGAGGCTGTCGATATTTTTTCTCGGGAAACAGAGATAGATCGCTTTCCCTGACTCCACTTCCAGCGTTTGACCATACTCGCGGACAATTTGACCGATCATGGCGCTTTTTGCTGGTCTGTATCTTTTTTGTAATGCGTGGTGTACCGATAGTGATCATTAGACTTGGACATTTTTTCGAAGCCCGGTTTAACAAAATTAAAGATCGTTCCTGATAACACAATCCCATCATTGTGAAAGCGCCGAATGGCGATATCAATTTCTTGTGATTTCAGTTGTCCTCCCGGGACCACCAGGTAGTTGAGCGAGGCCTCTTTTGCAATGATGCTGGCGTCATTCACGGCCAATATAGGCGGACTATCAATGAGAATCACGTCATAATGCTGCGACAACATATCCAAGGCTGCTTTAAAATGAGGGTTTAAAAGCAGCTCCGAGGGGTTGTCAGGATAAATTCCAGACGCCATAAAATCAAGGTGCGCGTCGCCAGTCGCCGAAATCACCTTATCTAATGGGAGCACTCCCGCCAACAGGTCACTTAAGCCCGGGGCATGTGATTTTTTAAAGTAACGATTCAAATAGCCTCGACGCATATCTGCATCAATAAGCAGCGTGCGCTGACCCGATTGTGCCAGAATCACGGCTAAGTTCACTGAAATAAAAGATTTACCGGATTGAGGCGTCACCCCTGTGATTGTGATGACAGGTGACTTTTTCTCTTTCAAAGCAAAGAAAAGACTCGTTCTCAAGCTTCGAACTGACTCAAGACTGGAATCTTCAGGCATTTCCAGCGCGAGAATAGGCAGGCTTTGAGATGCTTTTTGATCATACGCTTTTTTCGCTTTTGCTTGCGCTGGACTATGGGGT
>JBMDXV010000066.1:0-9458 GCA_048594525.1 Gammaproteobacteria bacterium
CTTTGGTACATTCCAGCCTTTGCTTGCAGGGTATTTGTAGGGCATTTTTTCCATTATTGAGCTAATTTTGCAACAGGCTAAAATAGCATATGTACGAAATTATTACAACTGATTATTTTGCGACTTATGCAACAACGCCGCTTTCCGCTTACTTTCTTCTTATGGGATATTATTACAGAGGTCTACGGCTTTAAAAGAGCTCGACAACTTATTGGTTTTTATGTTTTATGTCAGATTGTTTTTGCGGGATTGATTTTTTTAACGCTCACTGCTAAAGGCGACCCTGATATAACAAATATTCAAGAGTTTTCGCTTGTTTTGGGAAGCATCCCGAGGATCACGATAGCAATGATCATCGCAGTTTCATGTGGAGATTATATTAATTGCTATATCTTGCAAAAGTTAAAAAATTACACTAAAGGTAAGCATCTTTGGTTTAGATTAATTGGCGAAACTGCAATAGGGGAGGCGGTCGTTTCTGTGTTATGGGTCGCCATTTTTTACTGGCATAGAGCAATTCACCCTAATCTTTTAAATTTGGTCGTTTCGCAATATATTATAAAGGTATTATTTGAGGTTTTTTCTGTTCCGATTACTTATATAATAGTTTATCTGCTAAAAAAGTATGATATTAAGCAGATCACAACAAGATATACAAATTTCAACCCTGAAACCTTGAAGCCCTTATAAATCAATGACAAAGCAACCGAATTGCAAGGAAGGAAATGCACGAAGTGGATGCAGTGCATGCTCCAAGGAGGGGCTGTTGTTATAGCCTCGGGAGCTTTCAAAGACGCTTTGCCTTCATTCATAGGGAAAGTAAGGCCATACTCTCAACATGCGCGGTATGCGGGAACATGTCCATGACGCCGATTTTTTGAAGTACATAGCCTTTTTCTTTGACCAGGATTTCAAGATCGCGTACGAGCGTTGCGGGGTCGCAAGAAACATAGACAATGCGATCGGGCGCAAAGCGTTCAATATTGCGGCACAGGGCCTCAGCACCGGCGCGGGGAGGGTCAAGCAGCATTTTATCGGCTTTGATGTAAAAGGCGCCGGGAGGGGTGAGATCAAATAAATCGGCGGTGTGGAATTCAAGATGAGAAAGTCCCTCTCTTTCCGCATTTAATTTTCCCCGTGCCGTCATGCGTGCATCGCCTTCGACTGCGATCACCCGACCTGCGCGGCGCGCTAGGGGAAAGCTGAAATTCCCTAGGCCGGAAAACAAATCCAGCACGGTATCTGTAGCCGTTGGGGCTAGGAGATCTAAAGCCTGTTTGACCATCAGCGGATTTAAGCTGAAATTCACCTGCACAAAGTCGGTGGGTTCAAAAGGAATGCGGATCGACGGCTCCGAATCTGTGGCAGGAAGGCTCGTATACTGAAGGGTGGCTTTTTCCTCGGGGAAGATTTGGTGAATGCTATCCAGCCCTTTCGGCTGGAGTAGGATCACATAGCCGAGTGTGTCGTGCAGGGTTTTAAGCTTGGCCCGGTCAGCGTCCGGCATGGGCACAAGATGGCGAAAAATCAGCGCGGTGTGCGTCTCATCTATCGCAACTTCAATTTGCGGAATCTCCTCCCGAATCGATAGCGTGGTGAGGAGGGCTTTGATTTTCTCAAGTTGTTCGCCTGCCGTGGGATGCAGGACTTCGCAGCGATTCATGTTGGTGAGAAAGTTGGAGTCGGCTTCGCGAAATCCGACGAGCACTTCATTTTTTTTGCGGACAAACCGTACGCCCAAGCGCGCTTTATGGCGGTATCCCCAAACTTTTGCCTGCAAGGGCGGGAGCCATGCCTGGGGTTCAATTTGAGCTTGGCTTAGTTTTTCGGCAAGGCTGTGTTGTTTAAAATCAAGCTGGGTCACGGGATCGAGATGCTGCAAGGCACAGCCGCCGCAGACGCCGAAGACTGTACAGCGCGGCGTGACGCGGAGGGGAGACGGATTGAGGATTTCAAGCGTTTTGCCTTCATCGTATTGGCGATGTCGTTTGGTCCGTTCAAATGCCACTTCCTCACCCGGAAGCGCGTTTTTGATAAAGGTGATTTTGCCTTCGATATAAGCAATGCCTCGGCCGTCATGGCTGAGTTTTTCGATCTTAGCGTTCAACATGTTTGAATTGGCGCAGCTCCAAAAAGCGAAGCATCAAAAGATTGAGTAAGAGATTAGCGACGGTCACAAGTCCCCAGATGATCCAGAGCGTTTGAAGAGAGAAAAAACTGGCAAGGCAGCCCAAAGCGATTGCAATAATCACGTTAATGAGCCAGAACCAGCGTATATGATGTTGTGCAACCCATAAGGACAGAAAAGCCTGAGCGAGCCCTAAAATCAATGCACCGATAAAGATAGGTGGGGAAAAGCCGAATAATTCGAGTAAAGAATTAGCGATGGGAGGCGGCGCATATTGGGTGACAATAAACAAACCTGCTAAAAAAGAAATGAGTGTTAAAACAGCAAAACTTGCAGCAAAGCAAATTGCATATTTAAGTTTGGAAGTGAAGTTCATGAGCACGTCCGGTAGCCTGGAGAGTAGCGGCTATCATACGCGATTTTTTTTGCTTCTCCTACTTGCGCTCACTGGGTGGATTTTTTACAATGCCTCCACTTTAGAGTCTTGGAACCTTGCCGTGGATTTGTCGCGATTTGCTTTGTTGAAAACTAAACATCTGTCCTGTGAAACGCCTTTTGTACATACTCGGCAAGAGTGGAAACCCATCCTCCTTGATGATCCTGCCATCTCTGCCTTGACGGACTTTACGGTTCAGCCTGTGTGTACGACCAATGAAAGTTCAAACATCCAGGCTGCGCTTCAGCAGATGAAGCTCTCTCGGGTGAAATCGCTCTTTGTCGTGAATGCCAAAGATTTGATTTTAGGGCACATTTCAGCACGGGATATTCAAGGCACCAAACCCGCTAAAATTGCAGATCAGCTTGGTATTAAGCCTGCTGAAGTCACCGTCAAAATGCTGATGGTCTCGTGTGATGCCATGATGACGTTGCATTTTAACGAGCTCTCCAATGCGCGCGTCGGGCATATTGTCAGATTGCTGCATGAGCGGGGCAGCAATTATATTTTTGTCGTAGAAGGCCCCCCTGAAAACGAGTTCGTGCGGGGTATTTTTTCGATTTCAAGGATTAGTCATCAGCTGGGTGAGAATGTGACTTCAGAAGGAAGCTCTCATTCCGTTGCAGAGATGACCCATTTAATCTGAGTCTCAAGACTCAGCAATAAGGAGAGAACAATGGCGGAATGGAATAAAGGGCGAGACCTTCCCAATGATATCAACGTGGTGATTGAAATCCCCGCGTTTGCAGAACCTGTGAAATATGAATTTGACAAGGCAGATAAAATGCTGGTCGTGGATCGCTTTATGGCCACCACAATGCAATATCCCTGCAATTATGGATTTATCCCCGATACTTTATCAGAAGACGGCGACCCCGTTGATGTGCTCGTGATGACGCCTGTGCCTTTGCGCCACGGTTGTGTGATTCGCTGTCGCCCGGTCGGGATGCTGAAAATGACGGATGAGTCCGGTATTGATACCAAAATCATCGCCGTCCCGCATGATAAACTCACGCCGCTTTATCGCAACATTCGGGATATTGAAGATGTGCCTTCGCTTTTAAAAGAGCAAATCAAACATTTTTTTGAACACTACAAGGATTTAGAGGCAGGTAAATGGGTGAAAGTCGAGGGATTCGAAAATCTGGAGCGCGCAAAAGCTGAAATTATTGCAAGCGCTGAGCGGGCCAAATAACATGCTCTCTGATCGCATTCAGGCTATTAAAACCTCTCCCAGCATTCAAATCACGGGTCGCGCGATTGCGCTTAAGGCGGAAGGGAAACCGATTTTGAGTTTATGTGCCGGGGAGCCGGACTTTCCGCCGCCGCCTCATGTCAAAGCGGCGGTCATTCAAGCGGTAGAAGAAAATCGAACCCGTTATACGCAGGTGGAGGGCATTCCGGAATTGCGAGAGGCCGTGTGTGAAAAGATGCTTCGCGATAATGGTCTCTCCTATGAGCCCTCTGAAATCAATGTAGCAACCGGGGGTAAGCAGGCTATTTTTAATCTGATGGGCGTGGTTTTAAATCCGGGTGATGAAGTACTCATTCCTGCGCCGTATTGGGTGTCTTATCCGGATATGGCGCTGTTCTTTGGCGCAAAGCCTGTGATTATTACAGGCCAGGCGGAAGCGCGGCTCAAAATTACGCCGGACGCTTTAGAAGCTGCGATTACGCCGAGGAGCAAATTATTGGTTTTAAATTCGCCCTCCAATCCAACGGGTGTCGCCTATACGCGTGAAGAAATGAAGGCCTTGGGCAGGGTGTTAGAAAAGCATCCTCATATTGTGATTTGCTCTGACGATATCTATGAGAAAATTTTGTGGCGCGGAGAGTTTGTCAACATCCTGATGACGAATCCTGCTTTAAGGAACCGGACGGTGCTCGTCAACGGGATTTCAAAATCCTATGCTGTCACGGGCTGGCGACTCGGCTATGCAGCAGGGCCTCTCGAATTGATCAAAGCCATGAATAAGCTACAATCCCAATCGACTAGCAATGCCTGTAGTCTTTCGCAGTATGCAGCGGTTGCGGCTTTGCGGGGAGATCAAAGCTCCATCCCCCTGATGGTCAAAGCCTTTAAAGCACGGCATGATTATTTGAAAATGGAGTTTAGCCGGCTGCCTGGCTTTGAAATGCTGGAAGCTGATGGCGCTTTTTATGCCTATATCAAAGTCACGGACGCCATTCAAAAGTTGGGTTTTGCCAATGACCTCGAATTTGCCAATTACCTGTTGGAAGAAGTATATATCGCTGGCGTACCGGGCAGCGCCTATGGCATGGAAGGCTATATTCGTTTTTCTTTTGCAACGCGAGAAGCCGAACTTGAAGAAGCCGTCGCGCGGCTCAAAAAGCTGTTTCTCTCACCTTCATGAAGGAGTCAATATGAACCCGAAGTTTTATCAAAACATTGAATCCACCTTAGCGGAGATTGAGGCGGCAGGTCTGACCAAAAAAGAACGCGTCATCGCTACGCCACAATCTCCGACGATTCGCTTAGACGACGGTTCGGAAATGATTAATTTCTGCGCCAATAATTATTTGGGCTTTGCGGATCATTGGGATGTGGTTGACAGTGCCCGCGATTATATTCGGGACTATGGCTATGGTATGGCCTCGGTTCGCTTTATCTGCGGCACCCAAATCCCCCATAAAGTGCTTGAAAGAAAATTCTCGGAGTTTTTAGGCTTTGAAGATTGTATTTTGTATGGTTCGTGTTTTGATGCCAATGGCGGTTTGTTTGAAACGCTGCTCTCGCCAGAGGATGCCATTATTTCAGATGAACTCAATCACGCAAGTATTATTGACGGCGTGCGTTTATGCAAAGCCCAGCGCTTTCGCTATAAAAACAATGATCTCGCTGATCTTGAAGCAAAGCTGATCGAAGCCGATAAAGCTGGCGCGCGGTTTAAAATGATTGCGACAGATGGCGTTTTTTCAATGGATGGCATTATTGCCAATTTGAAAGGGATTTGTGATCTCGCGGATCGTTATCATGCGATTGTGATGGTCGATGATTCCCATGCAACCGGATTTGTAGGAGAGCAGGGGCGCGGCACGCCAGAGCATTGCGGTGTGGAAGGGCGGATTGACATCATGACCGGGACCTTGGGGAAAGCCCTCGGTGGTGCATCCGGCGGCTACACGGTCGCCAAAAAAGAAGTGATAGATTTATTGCGTAATCGCTCCAGGCCTTACTTATTTTCAAATTCTCTCATGCCAGTTATTGCTGCAACCACAGTGCGCGTCCTTGAAAAAGTCAAGCGAGCCGAAATAGGGCGCTTTCGGCTGCGTGAGAATCAAACCTTATTCAGAGCCGAGATGACGGCTGCGGGATTTGACTTAATTCCAGGCGAGCATGCGATCATCCCCGTCATGCTGTATGATGAAAAAAAAGCAGTCCTCATGGCTGAAAAGCTTCGAGAACATGGCATTTATGTCATCCCCTTTTCTTACCCTGTCGTGCCCAAAGGCAAAGCGCGGATTCGGACACAGATGTGCGCGGAGCATACTGAAGTTCAGATTAAAAAGGCAGTGGCTGCGTTTACGGCTGTTGGAAGAGAGTTAGGTCTTGTTTCCTGATAGCTTCTCTGTGGCAGACCTTTCATTGTCAGAACTCAGGCTGTTTGATCAGGCAGATTTAGTGTGGCTCATCGTCGTGCCGAAAAAAGAGGGGATTGTGGAAGTGATCGATCTCAGTGAAGCAGAACAAAACACCTTGTGGCGAGAAGTTGCTTATGTCTCAGCGTGCTTAAAGCAAAATTTTCCCTGCGATAAATTGAACATTGCAACGCTTGGGAATGTGGTGCCGACGCTACATGTTCATGTGATTGCACGGCGGTTTAACGATGCTTATTTTCCAAAGCCTCCTTTTGGCGTGCCTCGCATTTCTTACCCTGTGGCAGAGCGAGAGCAGTTAATTCACACTTTACGGACCCTGTTAGATGAAACACCTTTTGGTCTTTGATTTATCTAATTTGTGTTACATTGGTGCGGCTGGCGTTCGGGATAAAATCAATGCTTCCGTTGAAGACTATTTTGCTGCAAGCCTCCAGTATTTAAGGGCGCAATACCGCTATTTCAAACCGGATCAGGTTATTTTTGCCTGTGATCATGAGAGCCCGTATTGGAGAATGGAACATTACCCGCAATATAAGGCGAATCGGGTAGATAATCCTTTTAAGCAAAAAATCCGGCAGGTGATTCGTCGCTTTAAAACTGAAAATGAACATTTGTGTATCGAATATCCCGGTTGTGAGGCGGATGATGTGATTTATGCCCTCTGCCACTATACCGTTTTCCAAATCACGATTGTGAGTTCAGATGGAGATTTTGAACAATTGATTAGCCCTCGCGTGAGGGTGTTTAATCCCGGACAGTTTGGCTTTAGGCCGCGGCCGCGGGACATCGCATTTAACCTTTTTGTAAAATGTGTGAGAGGAGACCGTGGGGATAATATCGATGCGATCGTCCCGATGATCACCTTAAGGCGTTTGCAAGAAGCCTATGGTCATCCAGAGCCGATGCATTTTTTAGAGCAACATTATCGCTTTTCACCGGACCTTAAACAAAAGTACGATTTAAACCGGCTGCTCATTGACTTGGAGCAATTGCCTCCGCACTTAAAACAGGCACTGAAAGAAAGCATTGAAACTTATTTTGTGGAATCTCACGATGAGAAATCCAGCACTTGTTCAGGATGAAGCGATCACGTAAAATGTTCACCTGTTTTTTGGAGAAAAATAATGAGTTTAAATGAGATCGGCCAAACCTATGCGCGCCCGTGGGGATGGTATAAAACTATTGCGCAGGATGCGGGGTTTCAGGCAAAAGTGATTCACGTGATTCCGGGCGGGCGGCTTTCTTTGCAAAGCCACAAACAGCGGGCGGAGCATTGGGTGGTGGTGAAAGGCGTGGCAAGCATTACCATTGATGATTCGGTTCAAACCTATCATGTGAATGAGAGTGTTTATATTCCCACACAGGCAAAGCATCGCCTGGAGAATTTAAGCGACACGCCAGTTGAAATCATCGAAGTACAGGTGGGCCCGTATTTGGGAGAGGATGACATCATTCGGTATGACGATGTCTATGGGAGGATGCCTCAGTGAAAATCAGCGTGTTTGGCTCAGGGTATGTGGGCTTAGTAACAGGCGCTTGCTTTGCGGACTTTGGTCATCATGTCATTGCTGTGGATGTGGATGCGGCAAAAATTGCGCGTTTGCAGCAGGGAGAGTGCCCTATTTTTGAGCCCAGCCTGCCGGAGTTATTGAAAAAAGGCTTGCAGCATAAACACCTCGAATTTACAACGGATGCCGCGCGAGCGATTAAAGAATCCGAAGTGATTTTTATCGCCGTCGGGACACCGCAAGATACGGATGGAAGCGCTGACTTGCAGTATGTGCTTGAAGTGGCAACCACAATAGGCAAGCACTTAAACGGCTTTAAAGTCATTGTAGACAAGTCAACCGTTCCTGCGGGAACGGCGGGGCAGGTCACTGCAGCCATTAAAACGGCGCTTGAAGAAAGAGGATTGAACACAGACTTTGCAGTGGTCTCCAATCCTGAGTTTTTAAAGGAAGGGTCTGCGGTTCAGGATTGCATGGGGCCTGATCGCATTATCATCGGATCGGATTCAAAGGAGGCGACACAAGTGATGCGACAGTTATACGCTCCTTTTAATCGCGATCATGATCGCCTGATGGTGATGGATATTGCCTCAGCAGAGCTTGCCAAATATGCGTCCAATGCAATACTGGCGACTAAAATCAGTTTTATGAATGAGATGAGCCACATCGCAGAGATGATTGGCGCGGATATTGAACAAGTCCGTCTCGGCATTGGTGCGGATCCCCGCATTGGGCATCACTTTATTTATGCGGGCTGCGGCTATGGGGGCTCGTGCTTTCCTAAAGATGTTCTCGCTTTACAACGGACGAGTCTCAGTCATAACTACACCGCTAAAATTTTAACGGCTGTGCATGAGGTGAATGAGGCGCAAAAGGGTGTGCTCTTACAAAAAATTCTGAAATATTTTAAAGGAGACATCGAAGGCAAACGATTTGCAATGTGGGGACTCGCCTTCAAACCCAATACGGACGACATTCGCGAGGCCTCTAGCTTGACTTTGTTAGAAGGCTTATTTAAAGAAGGGGCAAAGGTTTCTGCTTACGATCCCGCTGCGATGGAAAATATCCGTCGGCATTTTGGGGTGAATCCCGCTTTAAATCTGGTTGAAGATGAGTATGAGTCCTTGAAAAATGCCGATGCACTTGTTATTGTAACGGAATGGCATGAATTTAAAAGCCCTGATTTTCAAAGGGTGAAAGCTTTGCTAAAATGCCCCGTTATTTTCGATGGTCGTAACCTATATGACCTGGCAGAAATGAGCGCGTTGGAATTTGATTATCTTGGAATAGGAAGAGGAAACAAAAAATGATGAACAAGGAAGCTGAAAATACCGTTTTAACCAAGCAGGACCTGATTTCCCACCTCATACAAAAACTGCATTATACGCATCGGGAAGCTTTTGCGCATGTCGATGCATTTATCAACACGTTTACCGATCTCTTGGTAGGTGGTAATCATATTAAGATGAGTTATCTCGGGGATTTTATTCTTCAGGATAAAACAGCGCGCCCCGGACGCAATCCTAAAACAGGGGAAGCGCATCGTATTTCAGAGCGCCGTGTCGTTAAATTTCATCCGGCGGCAAAGCTTAAGAAAATTGTTAAAGAGCTCTAAACGGCTCTAAACGGCGTTGTTGCATAAGTCGCAAAATAATCAGTTGTAATAATTTCGTACATATGCTATTTTAGCCTGTTGCAAAATTAGCTCAATAATGGAAAAAATGCCCTACAAATACCCTGCAAGCAAAGGCTGGAATGTACCAAA
>JBMDXV010000067.1:0-6832 GCA_048594525.1 Gammaproteobacteria bacterium
CCTTCTCATCCACACTCATTTTAATGATTTTAGGCTTTTCGTGTTTGGCCATGAAAGAAGTGATAAAAATAATTTTGTGACTTAAAAATGGATTAAATCAGAATTCCTTGAAAATTGCACGCACGTTCACCGAAAGGACACAAAAGAACATAAGCAATTAAAGATCTTGCAGCAACACCTTGAACAAGCAAAAGGACTCGTTATAGAAGCAGCTGAATTAGTGGATGAAACCCGGCAAAAATCTTCTACTTAAAAACTTCATGCACTTAATCCCGCAAGGCTTTTTCTAAAGCAAGGGCTGCATCACTTCCTTGATCTCGTTTTTTGATCACAAGCGCACAATGCATGAGGAGACCCAGTTTTCGAGCATAAGCCTGATTCGAGGGCCGCGAGCCCGGCACCACCACCATACCTTCCGGGATCACCTGATCTGTAATCAGCTTTTCATTGACACAATCATAAATTGGAATATTTTTAGACAAGACGACACCGGGCGCAATCACAGCATTTTTTGAGACACGAACACCTTCGACAATCACGACGCCTGCTCCAATAAACGCACCGTCTTCAATAATGGTGGGCCTTGCATTGATGGGTTCGAGTACGCCGCCGATTTGTACGCCCGCCGATAAATGTACATTTTTTCCGATCTGCGCACAGGAGCCGACCAGGACATGGCTATCGACCATTGTGTGCTCATCGACGTAGGCGCCGATGTTGATGTATGAAGGCGGCATAATGATTACACCTCGTCCGATATATGTTCCGGCACGGACAGATGTTCCACCCGGAACCATGCGTATGCCGTCGGCCACATGAAAGGCGCGGGGAGGAATCGTGTGCTTATCGACAAACCCCCCTGTAAAATCCTGTAACTGACCGCTCCGGAAAAGATTTAAAATGCCTTCTTTGACTTCAGGATGCACCCGCCAGCCGCCTTGCCCATCGGGGGACGCAGCACGGAGCGTGCCGTTTTCCAGTTGTTTGATGAATGCTGTACTCATGCGAATGCCTTACAAATTTTTTGACCAAGCGTGATTAAGGTTTGCGCTGCCTCCGATGTGAAGTCCTGCGTGCTTAAAGGCGGGCGCACGGTCGAGCTGGCGATCAAGCCCTCATGCTGACACAATACTTTGAGCGGGATCGGATTACTGGCTTGAAATAAAGCTTGGCTTGCCTGCTCCCATAATGCATCTTCTTCAGGTGTGTTTTTGCCTGCGAGGCAAACTGCGAGATAGCTATTTGTTTCATGCGGCCAAACATTGGAAGCAACCGAAATCACACCAAATGCGCCGCGTTTAACCTGCGCTGCCAAAAGTTCATCATTGCCACAATACAATAGTTTGCCTTGCATGACGCGCTCAAACGCTGAAAATTCTTCGAGGTCGCCGCTTGCTTCTTTCAGCCCCGCAAACTTGGGATGAGCCGCGAGTGCCTCAATGACTGAAACAGGAATTTTAACCGCAGATCGACCCGGGATATTATAGAAAATACAAGGCACAGCCGCACGATCCAGCAAAGCTTTAAACCAGGCAATCTGACCTTGTGCACCGGGCTTTGCATACAAAGGCGCAACCAACAGAAACCCCGCGAGCGGATGATGCGACTGGCAATATTCTATCCAGGCAAGCTGTTCTTCTAACTGAAATCCTCCCACCCCAACAATAACCGGCACGCGGGGCTTGTTTGCAAACACATGGGAAAGAAGTTCCTTTTTTTCTGTGAGGGACAAGGCAAGGCCTTCACCCGTACTGCCGAGGAGTAAAATGGGATTGTGCGCCTCTTCCTGCAATGTAATCATCCGATCGAGGCTCTTTTCATCCAAAGCTCCCGTGCTGGTCATGGGGGTAATGAGTGCGGTAATGACGCGATGACTATTGAGTTGAGACATTATGTTGCTCCTTAAATAAATCATAAAAAGAATAGAGACCGGGAGGCGCTTCAGGATGGTTTAACAATACCCGCGCAGCCTGAAGGGCCCCCGCTGCAAAAACACTTCGATCTAATACTTCATGACGCAGGCTCAGCACCTCATGCGGCGTACTCAGCGTGAGCTCATGAATGCCTCGGACGTCGCCTTCTCGCGTCGCGTGAATGCTAGCGGGAACATGCAACCACTCCTGCCAGGATAAGGCGGTTCCGCTCGGGCTGTCTTTTTTATGGACGTGATGCACTTCAGAAATGTCATAATGGGCCTCTTCAATTAGTGTGGGCGCCGTTTTGCCGATCGTCTCGATTAGATTTTGAATCAGCACCATCATCGGGCTGAAATTAGAGGCCACCACCCAACGGGTCTGTTTTGCACATAATTGCGTGTTTAAATCTTCAGGCCAGGCAAAACCCGTACTGCCCCATACCGCCGGAATACATGAATCTAGCACTTGATCGAAAATAGAAGATACAGCCGCGCCTGGTACAAAAATAATCGCTACGTCTGCCGCGCGTAAAACTTCGGCAGAAACAGGATGATGTTGATCAAAAATGAGGGGAGATTCATTTTCCGCCAGAAGTTTTAAAACTTCCCCTCCCGTTCTACCTTTGCCGATCACTGCAATGGTGGTCATGGAAAGAGCTCCTCATGCAGCGTGATGACAAGCTTTTGGGCCAGTGTGATGTCTTCATAAACCAAAATAAACAAGGCGTGGGTACTCATTCCAAAAGACAAAACCCGGATTTTATAGTGATTGATGAATTCAGCCAAAATTTGTCTTAGTCCTGCGTGCTGATCCAGGCGATTGCCGATAATTGCGATCAGTTGGAGATCCGTTTCAATGTGACAGGGCGCTAGGGTTTGCAGATTTTGTTTTAAGGCTTCATTTAAGAGAGACTCCCGCCTGAACTCCCGGAGACTATCATCGAGGAGAATCTCGGTGCTGAGGGGATCACTATACGCAAACACCGGTTTGAGATCGCGTTCAGAAAGCATGGCCTCAATTTGAGATTGCGCGGCTCGACTAAAAGGCAGAGCCCCCGTCAAGTCAAAGCTCAGTAAAATTTGGGACGGACGCAAATTGATCGCTATGACGTCTGCGGCACGAGGATTCTCTTTTACATTGCGAACCCACGTCCCCCCGGTCAAACCTTGGCTTGACCCTACAAAAAAAGACATCCCGGCCCGGAGTGCGGGCAGCATGGTGCGAGGATGCAATACTTTTGCACCGGCCTCGGTGAGTGCCAAGGCATTGTGCATACTCATGATTTTAATCGGATGGGCAGCGGCTGTGATTTTGGGATCGGTCGTAAACACGCCGGGGATATCCGTCCAGATCGCAAAATGCTGTGCTCCCACGGCCTCTGCAAGGAGCGCCGCGGAATAATCGCTACTTTCTTTCCCAAGTGTGGTCGTCATGCCTGACAAGGTCGAGCCGATGTAGCCCTGGGTCACCACCACCTTTTGCTGAGCCAAAGGAAGAAGGAGAGACCTTGCCCGCGCTTTTATTTCAGGGAGCAAGGGTTCGGCTTCACCAAAGTGATCAGACGTTCTCATGACTTCCCGCACATCAAAGCAAACAGCTTCTCGTCCTAAGTCTTGCAGGAGCGCACTGAATACCAGGGAAGAGAGCCGTTCACCGAGCGACAACAGTGCATCGACCCCCGATGGCTTCCGTTCTTGTTGTAGCAATTGCGTGAGATCGCTCGCTTCTTGTAAAAGCGCTTCAACTGGATTGCGAATCCGTTCAGGCGCAGTTAAGGCATCCAGCATCGTTTCATGAATATGAGTGATGTCAGCGAGGAGCCGTTTTTTTTCCGCTTGTGATGTAGCTTGATGAGAGAGATGCATTAAAGAGCGCGTAACCGTTGCCGCTGCACTCACCACCACAATCAGCGGGCCTTGTGCCCGGAGGACGACTTCGGCAGAATGACGCATAGCATGAATGGACGCCATACTGGTGCCGCCAAACTTATGCACGGAAATGTGATTGTGACCAAATAAAGCATCCAGCGTTTGCATGACTTAAGCCAACATCAGTAAGACCATGGCACTGAGCAAAACGGGGAACCATTTTGCCCGGCTCTGATCGTTCATTTTTTTACTGATTTTCCCGCCGAGATGAATCCCTAAAAAAATACCCAATTGAATTCCAAAGAAAATCAAAATATTCACATACCCGAGGGTATAAGGGGGCCGCGCCACATTCTCGGCGTGTAGGCCTAAATAGACATAGCCGAGGCTGCCGCAAAGGGCAATGATGCTTGCAATACTCGCACTCGTGGCACTCGTCTGAACCATCGTCATTTTGTGATGTCGAAGATAAGGAATAATGAGCACGCCGCCTCCGATCCCAACCAATACGGACAAAGCGCCAATGAGTATCCCTGTTCCTGTAAGCTGGGTAAAAGATGGCATTTTAAATTCATGTTCCGCGCGGACGGTTTTAAATTTTTTATTCAAAAAGCCGTTGAGAATGACACCGATGAGAAAAACAATAAACAGTTCCCGGAGCCAAGCCCCTTTCAAAAAATGCGAAAACGATAATCCCAAGAACACCCCGATGATCACAGCAGGCGCAAGACGAATCAAAACCGGAAAGACTATCTTTTTGGCTTTGTATTGACGTCGGGCGGTCATGAACGTTCCGATAAAAACATTGAGGAGGGAGGTGCCTGCTGCCACTTTCATCGCGGTTGCTGTGTCAAAGCCGATATGGCTCAAATAAATGTAGATAAAAGGCACGAGGATAATGCCTCCCCCAATTCCATACACCATCGCCACCATCCCTGCAAAGATGCCGATGATAAAAAATAAGGGAAGCATCAATCCAATGTGAGCCATAGTTTACTCGTCTTTGGCGCGCCCAAAGCGTTTGCGCTCATTTTCAGTTAAGAATTTTTTACGGAGTCGAATCGATTTCGGCGTGACTTCTACGAGTTCGTCATCGTTGATAAACTCCAAAGCCTGCTCAAGCGTGTGTTTGATGGGAGGCGTTAAAATCACATTTTCATCCGAACCTGAAGCCCGCATGTTGGTGAGTTGCTTGCCTTTACTGACATTCACCACCAAATCATTATCCCGCGAGTTGATGCCGACAATCATGCCTTCGTACACTTCGGTATTGTGTTCCACCATCATTTGACCGCGTTCCTGCAAACTGAACAAGGCGTAGGCGACTGCTTTACCCATGCCGTTGGCTAATAACACGCCGCGGCTCCGCTCGTTCGCAACATTCTTTTTCATCGGGCCATAGTGGTCAAACACATAGGTCAAAATCCCGGTTCCCGAGGTAACGCTCAAAAATTCAGTCCGGAAGCCGATGAGACCCCGCGTCGGCATCATGTATTCAAGCCGCACGCGACCCTGACCATCCGGCACCATGTTGAGAAGTTCGCCCTGACGCGTTCCGATCCGTTCCATCACGGCGCCCTGGTGTTGTTCTTCCACATCGATCGTCACCCATTCAAAGGGCTCTTCTTTGACGCCTTCATTATCATGAAAAATCACTTCAGGGCGGGAGACTGCAAGCTCAAAGCCTTCCCGGCGCATGTTTTCAATGAGGACGGATAAATGCAATTCCCCCCGGCCCGAAACCTGGAATTTATCCGGATCTTCCGTATCCTGAACCCGTAAGGCCACATTGTGGATGAGTTCTTTTTGCAAGCGATCGCGAATCTGGCGCGATGTCACATATTTGCCTTCTTTGCCTGCAAATGGAGAATTATTTACCTGGAATGTCATCGTGACGGTTGGTTCGTCCACGGTAAGCGGTTTCATGGCTTCGACCGCAGAAGGATCACAGATCGTATCTGAAATAAATATATTTTCTAAACCCGTTACACAAATAATATCGCCTGCATAGGCTTCGCTCACTTCAGTCCGCTTCAGGCCCATATAACCCAAGACCTGCAAAATCCGGCCATTGCGCGTTTTCCCTTCTTTATCAATGACGGTCACTGGCATATTGGTGCGCACTTTGCCTCGGGTGATTCGGCCAATCCCGATGACACCGACATAACTTGAATAATCGAGCGATGAAATCTGCATTTGAAAAGGTGCATTAATATCGACTTGAGGAGGCGACACTTTATCAATAATCGTCTTAAATAACAAGGACATATCCGTCGCTTCATCTTTAAGATCCAGCTTGGCAATCCCTTGCAGCGCAGAGGCATAGACAATCGGAAAATCAAGCTGCTCATCCGTCGCGCCCAATTTATCAAAGAGATCAAAAACTTGATCCACCACCCAATTCGGACGCGCACCATTCCGGTCAATTTTATTAATCACCACAATGGGATTCAAACCCTGTGCAAACGCTTTCTGCGTCACAAAACGCGTTTGCGGCATCGGCCCATCTACGGCGTCTACCAGGAGAAGGACGGAATCCACCATCGAGAGCACCCGCTCCACTTCCCCTCCAAAATCCGCGTGACCCGGCGTATCCACAATATTGATGCGATAATCGCCATACTGCAAAGCCGTATTCTTGGCTAAAATCGTAATGCCGCGTTCTTGCTCCAACGCATTCGAATCCATTGCGCGCTCGACGATGTGCGCCCGTTCGCCAAAGGCCCCTGCTTGCTGAAGGAGCTTATCAACAAGCGTCGTCTTGCCGTGGTCAACGTGGGCGATAATCGCGATATTACGAATTTTACTGGAATCAGTCATGAAATAGGGCCTCGAGGTTCAGTTAAAATAAAGCGCTGCAGTCTAGCACACATTCGCTTTGAATACTACGCTATAAATCGCCTTAAGATGAACGAGGAATGGGCTTTTGCCCAGGAAGTGAATTTTGCCGACTGAGTTGAATGCAAGCGACTCCGACAAGGATCACCAGGATTCCGCATACTTCGCTGACAACAGGGAAAATGTGCAAAAATATCATATCCCAGAGAC
>JBMDXV010000068.1:0-5430 GCA_048594525.1 Gammaproteobacteria bacterium
TATTGCCGTGCATGGGGTCACAGGTAAACAGAACGGGCAACCCCGCTGTACGAATTCTTTTCAACAGGAGAGGTAATTTTGCAGCCACTTCCGCTGCACCAAAGCGATGGATCAGCATGATTTTACCGGACTCGCCTTCTCTATTTAAAACTTCAATAATGCGGCAGAGTTCATCGAGGTTTGCATGGGGACCGACTTTAATGCCAATGGGATTTTCAATTCCCCGGAGATATTCGATATGGGCGCCCTCCAAACTCAGGGTTCGCATGCCGATCCAGGGAAAGTGCGTTGAAAAATTATAATAACGTGCGTCCCCACCCAATCGTGTGAGCGCCGCTTCATAAGGGAGATGCAGGGCTTCGTGGCTCGTGTAGAGGTGAATACGACTCAAGGCTTCATCACGGAGGCCGGTGATGGATTCAAAAAAGTCTATCGATTGCGTGATGCTCTCTACGACTTCGCGGTATTCGCGCACACCCTCGCCTTCTTGCATGAATGACAATTCCCAGCGTTCGGGATGGTGTAAATCGGCAAAACCACCTTGAGCGAGTGCCCGCAGATAATTGAGCGTGAGCCCCGAGCGGAAATAGGCTTCGCGCATGCGGACGGGATCCGGTTCTCTTGCGGCTTTTGTGGACTGCGGCCCATTGATGATGTCCCCGCGATAAGACAACACTCGCTCCCCTTTGACCTCCTCCCACTCTTGTGAACGGGGTTTGGCATATTGGCCTGCAATCCGGCCCACGCGGATCACAGGCTTCCGGAGGCCATGAATCAAAATCACACTCATCTGGAGGAGGATTTTAAATTTGTTGGCAATTTGCAGAGGATGGCAGTCTGAAAATTGCTCTCCGCAATCGCCGCCTTGCAAAATGAAGGCGTCTCCCGCTTGGGCTTTGATGAGCTCCGCTTTGAGGCCTCGTATTTCAAGCTCGGTGACGAGCGGCGGAAAACTTTCTAAGTCCGCTAAGACTGCTGCCAGTTTGAGGGGATCAGCATACGGAATGGTCTGACTTATGGTTTTATTCTGATATGTAGCGGGATTCCAATTCATTTTTTCAATTCCCGGAGATAAGGCCCGATGGCCTCGCCTTTTGCCAGCATATCAATCAATTTACTGCCGATGATGACGCCATCGGCCCCATTGTGCCACAGCGTCCTCACTTGGTCCTGTTTGTGAATGCCAAACCCGACAAAAATCGGCGCGCCACCCTCCTCCTTCAGGCTTGCAAGCCGCGTGAGGGTTTCAGCCGGGATGCCTTCCCGGAGGCCGGTTGTACCCATGGCATTGATTAAATAAGTGAAGCCGCTGCTCTGTGCGTGAATGGCTTTAGCACGCGCAAGCTCTGTATTTTGGGCGATGAGAAAGACTTGGCCGACCCCTGTTGCTTCATAGATCGGACGCAAAATCAGAGCTTCTTCAAAGGGAAGATCAGCGAGGAGGAGCGCATCCACACCCGCTTCGTGCAAGGCCTGCAACGCATTCTCAAACCCGCGGTGAAAAATGAGATTGGTATACGTCAAAATCGCAATCGGGAGATCGGTAATGCTGCGCACTTTTTTAATGAGCGTAAGACAACACGCAAAGGTCATGCCTGCTTTCAGTGCACGCTCCGCAGAGGCTTGAATAATGGGCCCATCGGCAACCGGGTCTGAAAAGGGAATGCCGAGCTCCAAAGCATCTGCCCCACCTGCAATTGCGGCTTCTATGTGTGCGAAAGACGCATCCGCATTCGGGTCGCCCAGCATTAAAAAGGGCATTAGGGCTTGTCGTCCCTTTAAGTTTAAAAAGCGATTCATGCGTTTCTCTCCTTAAAATCCATGTAAGTGGCGAGGTCTTTATCGCCGCGGCCGGAAATGTTCACCAAATGAAGGGAACCTTCCGGAAACAGGACGAGCTGCTTTAACATTAAAGCAATGGCGTGCGAGGATTCAAACGCTGGAATAATGCCTTCTTCACGCGACAGGACTTCAAACGCTTGAATCGCTTCCTGGTCGGTAATGGCTTCATACTGCACCCGACGGGTTTCATGGAGATAACTGTGCTCAGGCCCCACGCCGGGATAATCAAGTCCGGCTGAGATCGAATGCGTCTCGGTAATATTGCCTTCCTGATCCTGGAGAAAATAAGATTTCATCCCATGAAAAATGCCGGGCTCGCCTTGCGTGAGGGTGGCGGCGTGCTCTATCCGATTGCCCGCGCCGCCAGCTTCAGCACCAAACATTTTGACTGCTTTGTCCTCAAGAAACGCTGTAAACAGACCCATTGCATTACTTCCACCGCCTACGCAGGCATAGAGTGCATCGGGCAGCTTGCCTTCACGTTGTAAAATTTCCGCCCTCGCTTCCATCCCGATGACCTGCTGAAAATAGCGCACCATCATGGGCATGGGATGCGGGCCCGCGACGGTGCCGAAAATATAAAAGGTATGATCCGCACTTGCCGTAAAATCACGCATGGCTTCATTGATCGCGTCTTTTAAGGTCGCGCTCCCACTCGTGACGGCAATTACTTCTGCGCCGAAGAGTTTCATCCTCGCGACGTTCATGGCCTGGCGCTTGACGTCAACGGCGCCCATATAAACTGTAACCGGGAGTTTGAGGAGCGCGCCGATCATGGCCGTCGCAACGCCATGCTGACCCGCGCCAGTTTCAGCAATCAGGCGCGTTTTGCCCATGTATTTTGCGAGGAGTGCCTGACCCACCGTATTATTGGTTTTATGGGCGCCGCCATGCAAAAGGTCTTCGCGCTTTAAATAAATTTTGCGTCCGTACGTGTGAGACAAATTTCGGCTCAAGGTTAAGGGAGTCGGCCGACCAGCAAAGTTTTTTAATAAATCTTGTAACTCGGCTAAAAAGACCGGATCTTTTATGGCTCCATAAAAAGCGTTTGCAATCTCACCCAAGGGTTTGACGAGTGTTTCAGCGACGTAGGCCCCGCCAAATTGACCGTAATAAGCATTCATAAATTTCCTCAATTTTCTTTAAATCTTTTTTCCCCGGCGCGGTCTCTACGCCGGATACCAAATCAATTGCAAAAGGCAGGTAGGCCAAAGCCTCCTCAATATTGCCCGCATGAATCCCACCCGCTAAAAAAACCCGCGACAAGTTTTGGGGCAGACGTTCCCAGTCAAACTGTTTCCCGGTGCCGCCACGTTGATTTGGATCATGCGTATCGAGAAGCAAAAAATCAGCCCGTTCATGATGGCTTGGCAGTACCCTCCCATCCGTCTTTTTAACAGACAGCGCCCGAATCACTTGAAAGGGCACTGATCCGAAATCATGATCTTCATACACCTGCACGCCCCACAATTTTAAGTCCTCGGCAATCTCAATGATCTCAGCAATCGGAGTCCCTACAAATACGCCTACCGCTCGACTGTATTGCAGGCCTTCAATGATCGGCTTTGCCACCTCTCGCGTCACAGAGCGGGGAGAGGGAGGATAGAAGATAAATCCCTGAAAATCAACCCGGAGGCGATCACAAAATAAGACGTCGCGGGCGTTGGTCATGCCGCAGAGTTTAAGGCGAGGATGCGCGCCTGTAAGCGCTTCAATCACATGTGCAGATCGAGGCCACCGCATGAGAAGCGTGCCTACTAGCATAGCGCAAATCCTTCCGGGCAAAGCCTCAACATCTTGAGGCGCTTTGATTCCGGACGCAGCAATCACAGGGATTCCGGCAGGAATCTGATCGAGGAGCGAGGCCGTGTTATTCAAATTCATCGCGAGAGAATCAAGGTTGCGATTATTCACCATTAATACCTGGGGGCTCACCGTCAAGGCGAGTGTGAGGTCTTTCTCATCAAACACTTCAATCACCGCAAGCATGTTCAAGGATTCAATGACGGCTTTGAGATGCCGTAGGGCTTGGGGCGTTAAAATCCTGACGATTAGGAGGACGGCGTCGGCGCCATGCTCCCGCGCGAGAAAGACTTGTTTTTCATCCAGAATAAAATCTTTACACAGAAGCGGGAGATCAACCGCCTCGCGCACGCTTTTTAAATGCGCAAAGCTGCCCCCGAAAAAAGGCGTGTCTGTCAATACAGAAATCGCGGCCGCCCCGCCTTTCACATATTCTTTTGCGAGCGCTACCGGATCATAATCCGGTTTAATGATGCCCTCAGAAGGTGACTTGGATTTGAGCTCGGCAATGAGATTCCGGGGGCGCGTTTGTATCGCTTTTAGAAATAAATCGCCCCGACCACCCTTCGTCTGATTTTGTTTCAGCGTGTCATGGTGGCTGAGCCCCGCAATGAATTCTTTTTTAGCTGCGATAATTTGATCAAGCACCATAAGCTAATTCCCCTAATAACGCATTGAGCCTCACCACTTCAGCCTTGGGTCCGGCCACAGACCCGTCCAATATTCCCCGGGTGGTTGCTGCATTTTCAAGCGGAGAGCCCCCCGCAAGCTCGTGAATACTCGCGTACTCAAAGCCCATCGCTTCTAAATCAAACTGCCGCGTTGTGATTCCCGAATCACGAACTTCAAGCACTTGATGATCCGGGCTTAAAGTAAGCTCATCTGTGCCCTCTGAGGTCACCACAAATCCTTCATATCCTAATTTGTGCATGGCTTCGGCCATGGGCTCCAAAAGCGATTCAGCATACACGCCAGTCACTTGATAGCGGGGATAAAGCGGATTTAAAAGCGGCCCCAAGAGATTGATCAGCGTTTTTTCACCTGCATTTTTCAGCATCAGGCGCGCCTCGTGAAAGTTCGCCAAAATGGGATAAAAATCCCGCACAAATAAAAAGGTCGCACCGGTCTCACGGAGTTCTCGCATGGCCGTTGCAAAGTCAGCAGCGCAGGAAATTCCCAAAGCATGCAGGCAATCCACACTGCCCGAACGACTGCTCACCGACACACTTCCATGCTTGGCAATCGGAATGCCTTTACGCGCCAAGAGCAACGCCGCCGTGGTGGAAATATTAAACGTGCCCACGCCATCACCACCGGTTCCCACCAGATTCAGCGCTTGGATGGGCGCCCTATTCCGCTCCTGCAAAAACCCCTGCATATAACGCACTGTTTCAGCTAAATCAGCGCCCTTGAGCGGCAGTTGGTTGATTTCCCTAAAGAGAGATAGCTGGGCGTCTAATGACAGCTTTTCCGTGCACACGCGCTGAAAATAGGCCAACATTTTATTCATATCACATCGCTTTCAATTTTTAAAAGCAGTTTAGCAAATAGGACAGGTTCGCGTCAACTTGTAATGCTACAAGATTACAAATGATGACTCAATTAACCGAGTTTTCCGCATTGTTTAAGAAAAAATATTTAATTAGGGCGTTGTTGCATAAGTCGCAAAATAATCAGTTGTAATAATTTCGTACATATGCTATTTTAGCCTGTTGCAAAATTAGCTCAATAATGGAAAAAATGCCCTACAAATACCCTGCAAGCAAAGGCTGGAATGTACCAAAG
>JBMDXV010000069.1:0-3863 GCA_048594525.1 Gammaproteobacteria bacterium
CGAATTTATACCGCCTGAGTATGTTATGCAAGAGCTAACGCCTATTAAGAGCGCCATCAAAAGAGCCATTGAAGACGGCGCTGAAATACCAGGCTGCGAGATCGTCGAGCGCATGAATATTCAGATTAAGTAGGGGTTAAAAATGACACTACAAGAAATTTATACAGACTTGCTCGTGAAAATGTGGGCGCTGAGAGGATTAAGGAAAACTCGCGCCTACCGTGGGGAAAACGGATATCGCGAAACGAAAGAATATCTTGAGTATTTGGATGTGCTTAGGGTGTATGAGAAGGCGTATAGAAAAGGAGACCAATCATGAACAAATGGGAAATCATAATAGCGATAGCGTCTGTCGCAATGGCGGTCACGGTTGTCGGGGTGACTTTGGTGAGAATGAAGTATGGGAGTATTTAAAAATGATTTTGATGAGGTTAGATGGGGAAAATGAAGACCAGGATTTGATAGAGAAAAAGAACCTAAAGGAGAAATAAAAATGATAGAACCAGGAAAAGTTGTATTTATTGAAGGAGGAATAACTTCTCCTAAAAGAATTGGAATAGTATTGATGCCAGAAAAAGGAGAAATTAATGAATTTCGTTATCGATATTATTGGGTAGCTGTTACAGATAGAACAGCAGAATTGATAAGCGAAAGGGATTTAAAGGAGCTTAACAAATGAAATGGTATCTAGTGAATTGGTTCAAAGTTATATTTTTTATTTCATGGCCATTAACGTTTTTATTTATATTGGCCTCGATCTGGCTTAACAATCCACACGTATCGGCTAATTGTGGCTGGACAGCACTTTTGTTTGGAATAATCGGCCTAATGAGTATACCAGCTTGGCATATATCGGAGGATTGCTAACATGATTAACTGGCTCAAGAAACACCACATTTTGCATGATTGGGATAAATGGGGAGAGGTCGTTCCTATATATGATGGCTTTGAATTCGTTTATGAAAAACGATTAGTAGCGGGGATGAAACCACTAGCCTGGTATCAAGAAAGATATTGTAAAATATGTAATAAATCGTGTCGGAAAATAATTAAAAGGGTACAAAAAATATGAAAACATTTAGCAATCAGGTTGAATTAACAGCCCATTTCGAAGGCTTTAGCGCGAAGGCTTACAAGTGCCCTGCTGGGGTTTGGACATTTGGATTTGGAACGACGCGCATCGGAGGAAAGCCCATTACAGAGGGCATGACCTGCACACAAGCGGAAGCTTTAAAATGGCTCGAGAAAGACTTAGGACGGGCCAAAACAGACATTAAAACAAAAGGCGTTATCGTAGCCTCAAGCACTGAACTCGATGCTATGGCGGACTATGCCTATAACTGCGGTGTAAATGCTTTTCCATCGCTCATCGCTTGCATGAAGAGAGCCGATAGGGCCGGAGCCTCGCTTGAGTTTCTTGATTCGATCTACGTCGCTAAAACGCCCCTCCTCGGCCTCTTGCTGCGCCGGATATCGGAGTACAACACTTTTGTAAATGGCACATATATTGCCTGGGAGAAAGGAGACGCTATCAGCCAAGATTTGAAAAATAAGCTTCTGGCCAAGAACGCCAAGAATCAGGATGCGGTGGTTATGATTAATCAATTGAGGGTGAAATAAATGGAAAAGTTACTTTCAACGCAGGAGGCCGCTAATATACTAGGTATCAAAGCTCAAACCCTGGAAAAGCAAAGGTCTGTTTTCAAAGGCGATTTCACAAAATGCATTCCTTACGTTTTGATTGGAAGATATCCAAGATATCGTGCAAGCGAGCTTGAAAAGTGGATTGAGCGTCACACTGTTGGACATGTAGCATAATGAGGAGCCTATCCTTTGGAGTGTTTAATTATTTCATCTTGCGCCTTTTTCATAGATTCGCGCACAGGGTCTAAGCTCATCCTAGCGTAAATTTGAGTAGTGTGAACGGACTTATGATTAAGGCTTTTGCCAATCACTGTTAATGACGCACCTGTGATCGCTTGCCACGAACCTAATGTTCTGCGTAGGTCGTGAATCCTTAAATCGTCTATATCCATTATTTTAAGTATACTTTCCCATGCTTTGCGAGGTTCTTTTATGTGTCCTGCTGCCTTCACGGTTGATGGGAAAACCCATTCAGAAGTGCGCTCACTTAAACGCTCTTTCAATATATCAAGCACAACTTCCGAAAGCGGCACTCGCTGAGAAGTGCCGTTCTTTGTTTCCGCAATAAACCATTCAGCTTGATCAAAATTGATATCTTTCCAGCGCATTGATAAAACATTCGAACGTCGCGCTCCCGTAAAAAGTAGAACTTTAAAATAATCACGCATTGTAGTGTTTGGCAATTGCTCCAAAGCTTCAAAAAATTTAGGTAGCTCTTCTTTCTGCAGAAAGCGGTCGCGAGACTTTTCCTTGAAGCGTCTTATGCCCAAGCAGGGATTAACTGTCACAATATCCCATTCAATTGCGCGCCCGTAAACGCTGGAAATAAGCGCTAAGACACGATTAGCATTGATAGGGTGGTCTTTGCCTATTTTGGCATGTAATGCGGCAATATCGCTTTTAACAATTTGCGATAATCTCAGCGAGTAAAACCTCTCTTTTGAAAGCCAGTTTTTACCCTTGTCTTCATCTTCTTTCCATGATTTTTTATGAGGCTTGGCATGGCGGTTCATGTAAAGTTCAAACAACTCTTTAAAGGTTATTTCTGATCTAGCTGCCTTACGAGAATGCACAGGGCTTTCTCCTTCTGCGACCTGTCCATTGAGCTTATGCGCGCGTTCCCTAGCGACCTCTATTGATACATCTTCAAACTTTGCAATTGTAATTCGCTCGGCTCTTTGGGTAGACTTTACCCATTTGTAAAAGCAAAAAGTTTTCATACCCTTGTTAGTGATTCTCAATTCAAGGTACGGGCATTGCACATCATAATAATAAGATCTATCCTTTTCAGGTATAGGCAGGTTTTTAATTGCCGCTCTCGTGAAGTTGAATCGACGTTGCAAAATACTATACCGGTATAGGCTGGGTATATGCATTTAAGCAATTTGACAGTATTTAGGTCAAGCTTCGTCATGCTAAAGTTGAAATAAGTAACTGTTAAATCTTGGATAGTAATACTAGGTCAAGTGTGATCAAGTATACGAAAGTGAGATTCGTAATCAGTAGGTCGGCGGTTCGATTCCGCCTGACAGCACCAGGTTTTATAAGGATTTCAGTAAAAAAGCTTATTCAGAGAATGTAAGGTAAATGTAAGTTTCAGTTAGCAGCAACCCACTTTTGCAGAGAGTAAAGTTTAAGGTTACACGTACTATACGCATTAACTGTATCAATTGACGCTGTAAGCAAATCACCCATTGTGTTGCCCTTCATCGGTTCTAAATCAGCACACGGTGTCATCAAATCACTTGGTGGGTCTAACTTTATTGGCCGAACTAACTGAGGACTGGAAAAGCTGCACGCCGCTATCAGGAACGGTGCAAGAGATGTAAATAGGAGATTTCTTAAGTTCTTCTTGTAATTGCGCATTCAGTTCACCTATTCGTTTTTGATTTTTGATTTGTAAAGCGGTTAAAGAGTCTGATAAGATTTTATTTTTTGCTACCGCAGCTTCATATTCTTTTTGCAGTGTAGCAATCACAGCCTTGTACTCACTATCATTCCTCCACGAGCAAACCTTCCAGCCAAGCCCAAAAGCTGCCACCACAGCGAGCGCCGAGGCTCCTAGCTTAAGCATTAGGGGATTGAACATTTTCCTGTTCCTTTTCTTCTTTCTCGTTTAAAATCTGTTGCGCCTTTATTTTAGTGAACCCTACCACGCCAAGAATGGGGGAGGATATCAGCATGTAATTGGCGCACAATGATGTAATAATCGCCGAAGT
>JBMDXV010000007.1:0-4285 GCA_048594525.1 Gammaproteobacteria bacterium
ACCTATATGCGCACCCAACAATTTCCAGAGGATCGCAGTCCCATGGCGCATCCCATTCGCCCTGATTCTTACGTGGAAATGAATAACTTCTATACGGTCACGGTGTATGAAAAAGGCTGTGAAGTGATTCGGATGATGCACACCCTGCTCGGTGAGACAGGCTTCCGCAAAGGAATGGATTTATATTTTCACCGTCACGATGGAGAAGCAGTCACCTGCGATGATTTTGTGAATGCGCTGGGAGAGGCCAATCAGTATGACTTCACGCTCTTTAAAAACTGGTATGCTTATTCGGGAACGCCAGTTGTAAGGGTATCTGCTTCCTATGACACAAAAAACCAAACCTATACTTTACATTTCGAACAATCCGGCTCGGCCTTGTTTCATATTCCGATTCGTCTCGGCTTGGTTTCTAAGGCAGGCAAAGTGCTCCCTTTTGAAAATGAAGGTCTGGTTCAGGATGAGCTTGTTTATAGCCTGAAAACCAAACAGGCGAACCTCGTACTCACCCACGTTACTGAAATACCGATTCCTTCTCTCCTGCGCGACTTTTCAGCGCCCGTTAAACTAGATTATCCCTATAGCGAAGACGACTTAAAACAACTCGCAGAGCACGATCCCAATCTTTTTAACCGCTGGGACGCAAAGGAGCGTCTGTTCACTCAGCTATTGATCGCGGCTTATCATAATGAAAAGGTAGATCACGCCACGGCCATATCGGTACTTCGTACGGGGCTTCGCTCAGCGCTTCGCGACCCGGCTTATATTGCTGAATTTTTATCAGTTCCCAGCCTTAAAACTCTGGCAGACGCATTGCAGAATCTTGACCCTGCAAAATTAACAACCGTTCGCGAAGCCTTATTAAACGAGGTTGCTGCAAGCTTACACCCAGATTTTTTAACCTGTTATGAAGCTTGTAAGAAGCGTGAAGACACCCCGGCTACCCGTGCTTTAAAAAATGCCTGCCTCGCTTATTTGGGCAGGAACGGCAGTATATATCTCTGTAAAGTACAATATGATCTCTCACCTAATATGACAGACCGCCTCGCGGCGCTCACCGCGATCGTGAATGGGGAAAATCAAGCCCTCAAAGAAATCGTCCTCGCTCACTTTTATGAGACCTATCAAGCCTATCCCCTGGTGATGGATAAATGGTTTGGCACCCAGGCAGCAAGTCGGTCCTCGGATACATTCTCGCGGGTTCAAGCGCTCTTAAACCACCCCGGGTTTAATCCCACCAATCCTAATAAAATTTACAATCTCGTTTTAGGATTTGCCAATAATTTTGCTGCGTTTCATCGAGAAGAGGGTGAAGGGTATCGCTTGCTCCGGGAGTTCATCACGGAAATAGATGCTAAAAATCGCACCGTCGCCGGTCGATTGGTGAAAGCCCTTATGAATTTTAAACAATACGCCGAGCCCTATCGCAGCTTGATGAAACAAGAACTCCTGACTTTAAAGGCATTGCCCCAATTATCTAAAGATGTCCGAGAAATCGTGGAAAAAGCGCTAAACGACTCGCTTTAGTTATCGCAGGGGTTCTGGTATAATCTCTCGTATTATGAAAGTGATTAAACCTACCATACAACTTCTAATGAGCGATTGGCATACCATGGAACACGACATTTCTGTCGCTCATGACGTATTGACCCGCCACTATGATCTTGAAGACGGCCACCCCTCTATTTACATGCAGGAAGCGACTATTTTTTTGGAAGGCAGCGTGGAGGTCAAACAAGCACGATGGGTCGTCGAACTCCGTGAAAAATATGAACACCAATATGGTGAACAAAAAGGGGATGAAGTGTTTAGACGGGTCTTGAGTGCTTTTCTCACCTATGGGAACACAATCCATTAACTTATGTCTGCCGTGCCCCCTCCTCTCCGTGCGATTAAAAGCTTTGTCATTCGTCAGGGCCGTATGACCCATGGGCAAAAAATGGCACTCGACGCATTGGCTGATCGGTATTGCATTGATCCCGCGCATATGCCTGCGCTTCCTCCTCACACTGTTTTAGAAATTGGTTTTGGGATGGGCGACACTCTCCTTCATTATGCGAAAGCCAACCCGGACGTTTTATATCTTGGGATGGAGGTCCACCCTCCGGGAATTGCACGTGTTTTACGTGAGATCGAAAATCAAAATCTCACAAATATCCGAGTCATCCAAGGAGATGCTGTACAAATTTTGAAGTCACACTTTCCTGATGATAGTCTCATGCGCATCAATTTATTTTTTCCCGATCCCTGGCCCAAAAAAAAACACCATAAACGACGGATTGTCCGCTTTGAATTTGCAAGCCTTGTTGCTCAAAAGCTCAAACCTCAAGGGCTTTTTCACCTGGCAACCGATTGGGAAGATTACGCACAATCCATGTCAGCGGTTATGGCAACCCATCCTGCTTATCGCCAAGTTTCACAAGACCGCGGAGATCGCCCACTCACAAAATTTGAAATACGGGGCCTACGCTTAGGACACTCCATTTTTGACTTTTGTTTTCAACGTAAAAACTGATTAAAAAGGACACTCTTGCAGGACTAAGCTTTCGTGATATAATCTTGTATTATGCAACGCCCTTCCATCAATAAGGACTTTAAACCTGAACACCCTCCACTTTGAACTCAGTCCCGTAGACCCAAAACGCCTGGCAAATCTCTGCGGTGAGATTAATGAAAATCTCCATAAAATTGAACGTCACCTGGCGGTTGAGATTGCACAACGGGGATTTCATTTTAAAGTGATTGGCCCTGAAGCCGCTGTTACCAATGCGAAACGCGTGATTGAATCACTTTATCAGTATTCGGGTGCGCCCGCATACTTCCAACAAGAGCTCTCGCTTTTACTGCAAGCCATTCCCAACCAAAACCAGCAGATTGATGTGAGGGAACGTGAAGACCTAAAAGAAGCCCTGATCAAAACGCCTTTGCTGATGGTCAAACCTCGTGGTGTGAACCAATTGCGATATATCAAGCGAATTCATCAACATGATATTAACTTCGGAATTGGTCCGGCGGGAACAGGCAAAACCTTTCTCGCGGTCGCGGCAGCTGTACAAAGTTTGGAACAGGAAAAAGCCTCTCGAGTGATTTTGGTTCGGCCCGCGGTCGAAGCAGGCGAACACCTCGGGTTTTTACCGGGAGACCTCTCACAGAAAGTTGACCCTTACCTCCGCCCCATGTATGACGCGCTCTATGATTTAATGGGCCCTGAAAAAGTTGTACGCTTAATCGAGCGACAAATCATTGAAATTGCCCCTTTGGCTTTTATGCGCGGGCGAACCTTGAACGACGCATTTATCATTTTAGATGAGGCACAAAACACCACAAAAGAACAGATGAAAATGTTTTTAACGCGTATTGGTTTTCACTCCACCGCCGTCATTAACGGGGACATCACCCAAGTGGATTTGCCGCGCGGTAAACTGTCAGGCCTGCGCCATGCGATTGACGTCCTTGCCCAGGTCAAAGAAATTAGCTTTACCTTCTTTGAAAGCGCCGATGTGGTTCGTCATCCGCTCGTTCAAAAAGTTGTCAATGCCTATGAGCGCTTTGAAGAGAATGAGCACAGTGCATGAAATGTGATATTCAAATAGTCTGTCGCAAAGATAGCGCGCTCCCGACCAAAGCAGCGCTTCAAAAAACAGTTTGCTTTTTGAGCCAAGCCCTCTTTTCTGCCGAAGAACAAGGAAAAAGCCTCACGATCCGCATTGTCGAACCTGATGAATCTCAACTTCTTAATAAAACTTACCGACATCAAGACAAGCCTACAAATGTGCTCTCCTTTCCTGAGCACCATGATCCAACTTTTAAGCTCCCCGTCGCTTTTCAGAATCAACTCGGTGATTTAGTCCTCTGCCACAGCGTGATTTTGAAGGAAGCCGAAGCGCAAAAAAAAACTGCTTCAGATCACTACACGCATTTGCTGATCCACGGTGTTTTGCATCTTTTAGGCTATGATCATGAAGAGGAAGACGATGCCGCACGCATGGAACAACTCGAAATTGATCTCCTCGGCCGCTTGAATATTAACAACCCTTACAAGGATATTGCCCATGAGTCCTGACCCTGAAGCGTCTATTTTAAAGACTTGGTTGTGTCGTCTCAAAAATCATCTTTTAATCGAACCGGGCTCCCTCGAAGAATTGCACAGCATTCTCCACGATTGTGTTGAAAAAAATCTCTTTGATCATGAAACCTTGGACATGATGGAAGGCGTCCTCGCTGTTTCAAAAATGCAGGTGCGGGATATCATGATTCCCCGCGCGCAAATGGATGTCCTCGAACA
>JBMDXV010000070.1:0-3793 GCA_048594525.1 Gammaproteobacteria bacterium
CGGTGTGGAATTTAATTTTCTTAAATTTCGTACCATGAATGTGGGTGCGCCCCTCCTCGCGAGCCATGCCATTGATGCCCCGCAATATTTAACTCGGATCGGCAAATTCTTACGTAAAACCAGCCTCGATGAAATCCCCCAGCTGTGGAATGTGATTAAAGGCGAGATGAGTCTGGTTGGCCCGCGCCCCGTCATTCTCAAAGAAAAGGATTTGGTTGAACTGCGTCAACAGCAGAAAGTCGATCAAGTCCCTCCGGGCATTACAGGCTGGGCACAAATTAACGGCCGCGATCTTGTTTCGATTAAAGAAAAAGTGGCCCTCGACGCTTATTATCTTCAAAATCAATCATTCTGGTTTGATCTTAAAATTATCTTCATCACCATTTGGAAGGTTTTATTTGCGCATGACATTAGCCATTAGAGGAGAACAGGCGTGCATATTTTAATAACAGGCGGTGCGGGCTATATCGGCTCCCATACGGTGCTCGAATGTCTGAATGCCGGGCATACCATCAGTGTGATCGATAATTTAGTGAATGCCTCAAGAGAATCTTTAAAACGCGTCGAAAAATTAAGCCATAAAAAAGTAACTTTTTATAAAGCTGGGATTGAAGATAAAGCGATTTTAGATCACATTTTCAAAGCTCAAGCTGTTGATGCCGTGATCCATTTTGCTGCCTTAAAAGCCGTAGGCGAATCTTGCGAAAAACCGTTATTGTACTATCACAATAACGTTGCAGGAACGCTTATTTTATTAGAAGCCATGCAGCGCGCGGGGGTACAGCGTTTTATTTTCAGCTCTTCTGCTACGGTGTATGGGGATCCCCTCCACGTGCCAGTTGACGAAAACACAATGCTGCAAAGCCCGATGAGTCCTTATGGTGCAGGAAAAGTAATGGTTGAACGCATGATTACCGACCTCGTTAAAGCTCACCCCCCCTTTCAAGCCGTCTTGCTCCGGTATTTTAATCCGGCAGGCGCGCACGTTTCAGGAGAAATAGGCGAGGACCCGCACGGCACCCCTAACAATCTCACACCCTATTTAACCCAGGTTGCGATTAAAAAGCGTCCTTTCCTCTCTATTTTTGGACAAGATTATCCCACCCCCGACGGCACGTGCATTCGTGACTATATCCACGTCGTTGATCTTGCGCAAGGGCACCTGGCTGCTTTAAATGCATTGGAACGCTTGCCGCCTATATCCGTCTACAATCTTGGCACGGGCCAAGGCCATTCGGTGCTTGAACTTGTCCATACCTTTGAAGCGGTAACAGGCGTTAAAATTCCCTACACTTTCGTAGAAAGGCGTGCAGGAGACGTACCCGTTCTGTATGCTCATGTTGAAAAGGCCCGACGTGATTTACAATGGAAAACCCACTACACCCTCGCTGATATGCTCGCTCATGCCTGGAAATGGCAGCAACAGAATCCAAATGGCTATTACACCTTTTGACAAGTCTTATTGAGATGTTAAAATGAGCGCTGAACTTGAAAATTCAATATTTAAACCCATCACATAGGAGAGAAGTATGAAAAAAATAATACTCGGTTTAGTCGCAACAGGTCTTTGTGTCGCAGGCTTAAGCATCGCCAGCGCAAATAGCAGTACGTGTACAGTCAGTTCCACGGCAACATTGGCGCCCAAAACTAACATTTCCAATCAATTTCAAAATGGTGCTAGCGTTAATTTTGGCGGTACTAATTACACTTCTTCCAATCCCGTTGCGCTCGAAGGATGCTTATATGCCCTCGTCGCCACATCCAACGGTCAAAACGTTAAACTCTATTTCAATCCCATCGATGATGAGTTTATCGGAAGCGGACCCGCCAACTAAAGTTTTAAACCGGGGGTGCTTGACAATTTAGCCTAAACCAGACAAAATGCCACCCCTCTTTGAGTTCGACTTTATTTTGGAGAAAACGTGGCAAATATTAAATCAGCAAAAAAACGGGCTAAACAAGCAGTTGCGCAACGTGGGCACAATATGGCTCTGCGCTCTATGATGCGGACTTATTTGAAAAAGACCTTGCTGGCCATCAAATCAGGCGCTGTTGATGCTGCGCAAAGTGCTTATAACGAAGTACAAAAAGTGTTGGATCGTTATGCACACAAAGGCTTGATTCATAAAAATAAAGCCAATCGTCATAAAGCGCGTTTAACGGCTAAAATTAAAGCCATGCAAAAATAAATTTGCTGGAAGGCAACCCAGGGGGCAGGACTATCGAACCTGCCCTTTGTATTTGTGAGAAAAAATGACCCAACGCGCTTTCATTCGAGAAGAAGAGTGTATCGGCTGTGCCAAATGTCTCGCAGTATGCCCGACGGATGCCATCCTGGGGGCAGCTAAATTTTTACATACCGTGATTGAAGAAGATTGCATTGGCTGTGAGCGTTGCCTTCCCGTCTGTCCCATCGATTGCATTGCACTATTGCCCATGCAGCCGCATTTTGACCCTGTTTTACTCAATCATACCGAACGGGTTAGCCGCAAAAATCATTTTCAATTTCTAGCAAATCGACGTAAGACGCGACTGAATCAAAGGGAAGCCGAACAGAGGGCGCTGTTTCTAGCCCTCAAAAATGAGCGCGGAGGAGGAATGGCGTCATGAACGATTCAACCCGAATCACTGAAATTTTCACGCGTTTCCACGCTGCAAATCCCAAGCCCACTACCGAACTGCAATACCAGTCTCACTTTGAATTATTGATTGCCGTCATTCTCTCTGCGCAAGCCACGGATGTCAGCGTCAACAAAGCGGCCCCCGCCCTGTTTCAAGTGGCAAATACGCCCGCAGCTATTTTAGCCTTGGGTGAAACAGGCTTAAAACCATACCTCCGCACCATTGGCCTCTATAACGCAAAAACCAAAAACATCTTAAACACCTGCGCCCATTTACTGGAAAGATTCCAAGGCGAAGTCCCTCGCATGCGCGAGGATTTAGAATCCCTCCCCGGAGTTGGCCGCAAAACAGCCAATGTTATTTTAAACACCGCTTTCGGAGAATCGACCATCGCTGTTGATACGCATATTTTTCGAGTGGCCCATCGATTAGAACTCGCCAAAGGCAAAACGCCGGAACAGGTTGAGCACGGCCTTCAGCAAGTCATTCCATCTGCCTTTAAAAAAGACGCCCACCATTGGCTGGTTTTGCATGGCCGATACGTCTGCAAAGCGAGACGGCCTTTATGTGAACACTGTTTTTTAAGCGATCTCTGCCCTTATTTTTCCTAACTGCTTCATGCGCCTGCTCACTCATTTTGGATGACTCGTTCTGATGAAAGCAACGCTGGAGTGGTAAGCGTGGTGAATATTGGGGTAGCCTGGGGCGACTGTGATGGAAAATTTTTTTCGATTATTTTTTTAATTAATGCACCGAGACGACTCTGTGTTTGTAAAAATTTAATTTTATTTTTTTGATGATCACTCTCGACCATTTTTAAAATTTTTCTCAGCTTCTCTTCTAAACGCTTTATTGCTTCTTCAGGCAATAGTTTGGGATGGGCATTGTCCGAAATGTAAGTCTCAGTATAACTATAAAACTCTCTCGCAAGGCGCTTTAATTCTTGTAATGTATTCTCCCTACGCGTATTGGTAGGCTCATATTTCCCCTCTATCCTTCCAATGCTTGAACAAACTTTCTTAATTTTCTCCAAAATAATATGATCCATCTTTTCTTGGGCGTTGTTGCATAACCCTCTGAGCAGAAACATTGGTTCATAATTTAAGCTACACGATAACTTTTGGGCATACCTATCCTGGTCATTTTATTTAACACCCCACAAGCACTCATC
>JBMDXV010000071.1:0-7463 GCA_048594525.1 Gammaproteobacteria bacterium
AACTATCCAGACAAAAGACAGAAGGGATGATTGCTTGTGGGGTGTTAAATAAAATGACCAGGATAGGTATGCCCAAAAGTTATCGTGTAGCTTAAATTATGAACCAATGTTTCTGCTCAGAGGGTTATGCAACAACGCCGCCTTTTCTTGCCTGTGTCAGGGGATGAGATATAATTCTATCAAATTTCTAATCAAAGACTGAAAATGCAAGACCGTGCCGAAAAAATAAAGTGGGTGATTTTAGATGTAGATGGCGTATTGACAGATGGCTTGCTCTATTACAGTAATGAGGGCGAAGTCATGAAAACCTTTCATGCGCGGGATGGCTTGGGGATGCGTCTCCTCATGGAAGTGGGGATTGAGATTGCGCTCATAACGGGGCGAACGTCAACACTCCTTGCGTCTCGCGCAAAAGAGTTGGGTATTCAGCATGTGTATCAGGGTCGGGTGAACAAGCTCGAAGCTTTGGAAGAATTAGTTTCTGCCTATAAAATCGATTTGAGTGAAGTTGCTTTTATGGGAGATGATATTATTGATTTGCCCATATTATCGCGTGTGGGATTGGCGGCGTCTCCTAAAAATGCGCATGTACTGATTCGGGATTATGTGCATTTTACTTCAAGTTGTAAGGGGGGGCGGGGCGCTGTACGTGAACTCTGTGACTTGATTTTGCTCGCACAGGGAAAGCTCGAACCGATTCTCAATGCCACGCTTCAAGCAGGGCTTCGTTTTCAAAAGGAAAATAGTGCATGTTAAATAAAGGCGCGACGCTCGTCGTGACGGCCCTCTTCTGTCTGGTGGCTTTGACAGGGTGGTATGCTGCGAGTTTAACGCATTTACCGGAGCTTCCGGCAGTCGGCTCTTTCAATATGGGTATGTTGACAGGCGTCCACGTTATTCAAACCAATCCGGCGGGTAGTGTTCAATATCAAGGTAGTATTGCGGAGGCGACACAGCTCGGGAATGAGAACGTGAATTTTACAGGTTTAAATGTAACTTTGTATGACAGTGATCAGAATGCGCTGCCGATCACCTTAACAGCCGATGAAGGCACCGCAACGAATCAAAACAGCCAAATTGATTTAATGGGCCATGTGACGCTCACACGTCCACAGTCTCCGAATAGTGTGCCCCTTTTAGTCAAAACAGATGCGGCAACGATTTACCCTGATACGGAAACCGTGAAAGGCAGCGGTTTGATCACCTTCTCACAACCTGGTACGATGAATCAAACCAGCGGAGTCGGATTTGTCGCCAATCTCCAGCAGAAATGGATGAAGCTTTTATCGCAGGTGAAGAGCACTTATGCAACACAACACTAAAATTTTAGCGGGTATTCAAGGCTGTCTTTGGAGCCTTATGGTCTTTGCAGTGCCTTCCTCGTCGGCTAATTCAAATAATCTTCCCATCAGTGTGACGAGTCAATCTGCTACAGCAAACTTACAGCAAGGGACGGTTATTTATTCGGGGAGCGTCCAAGCCGTGCAGGGGACGCGGAAGCTTGAAGGCGATACGCTCACCATACAGCGCGGTCCTGACGGCAATATTCAAAGCTTTAAGGCAGAAGGGAATCCTGCAAAAACACAGGAACAGCCTAGTGCGGGCGGGCAAATGGCTTATGGTCAGGCAGAAACCATTTATTTTTTACCGCAGCAAAATCTTGTGAAATACCTCAATCATGCAAAATTCACCCAGGGCGGTAATGTTTTTTCAGGGGATGTCATAACCTATAATACCGTGACGCAAGTCGTATCGAGTCCCAAAGTACAAGGCGGCACGGGAGTGACCACAATTATTTTACCAGCTTATACACAAGGAAAGTCAAATTCATGAGGACAGATAGCGGCCTCCACATTTTAAAAGCGGAGCATTTAGCCAAGCGATATAAAACACGCTGGGTCGTAAAAGATATTTCGCTCACGGTAAAGTCCGGTGAAGTGGTGGGACTGCTCGGCCCTAATGGCGCTGGAAAAACAACGGCTTTTTATATGGTCGTCGGTTTGGTGCATGCAAAGCGAGGCAAAATTTTTTTAGATGATCAGGATGTAACGCTCATGCCGATCCACAGGCGGGCGCGCCTGGGACTCGGTTATTTGCCGCAGGAAGCCTCGATTTTCAGAAAAATGACTGTGGAAGATAATATCCTCGCGATTTTAGAGTTACACGCTTTGAGCGAAGATGAGCGCTATAAACAACTTGAATTTTTGCTCGATGAATTTCACATTCAGCATATCCGCAAAAACGAAGGCATGAGTTTATCAGGAGGCGAGCGTCGCCGTGTTGAAATTGCGCGTGCGCTAGCCACGTCGCCCCAATTTGTGCTGCTGGATGAACCCTTTGCTGGCGTCGATCCGATTTCCGTGATTGATATCAAAAGAATTATTTATCAACTGCGAGACAAAGGGATTGGAATTTTAATTACCGACCACAATGTCCGTGAAACTTTGGATATCTGTGAAAGAGCGTATATTGTAAGCAGCGGTGAAATTATTGCAGAAGGTTCGGCTGCCCATATCCTCGCGCATCCCGAGGTGAAAGCCGTCTATTTGGGGGAGTCCTTTCGGCTTTGACTACCGCTTGCGAAATGGGCCCGATCTCTATATACTTGCCGCCGAATTTTCACGAGACCTGATGGGCATAAATGTCGGCGAATACCATGACCAGTTCTGATTACGTTGAGCATCATCTGACGCATTTGATGTTTAACTTGCAGACTTTTAAGCTTGGCTATTTTAAGACCTTTTGGGTCATTAACGTCGATACGATGGCCGTCTCCATTTTTTTAGGCGTTATTTTTCTCGCTGCCTTTGCCATTGTAGGGCATCGCGCTCGATCCGGCGTGCCATCGGGATTTCAAAATTTTGTTGAATGCATCATTGAAAAAGTCGAAGAAATTGTCGATGAATCCTACGGCCGAAAATCCAGTTTGATTGCACCCCTCGCCTTAACGATTTTTATGTGGGTGTTTTTGATGAATGTGATGGATCTCCTTCCTGTGGATTTGGTTCCCCGTATTTTCAGTCTCTTTGGCGTGCCTTATTTCAAAAGCGTTCCCACAGCTGACCCCATGCTCACGTTTGCTTTGTCGATCAGCGTGTTCTTTCTCATCATTTTTTACAACCTCAAGATGAAAGGTATCCTCGGCGTTTCAAAAGAAACCTTGAGCCAGCCCTTTGGCTGGAAACTCATGCCGCTCAATGTCGTCTTTCGCATCATTGATGAACTCGTTAAGCCCTTATCGCTGGCCCTCCGACTCTATGGCAATTTGTTTGCAGGGGAGTTGATTTTTATGTTAATCGCGCTCCTGCCTTGGTGGATTCAATGGACTTTAGGCTCAGTTTGGACTATATTTCACATTTTGATTATCACGATTCAAGCCTTTATTTTTATGATGTTAACGATTGTTTATCTGAAAATAGCAGGTGAAGCGCACTAATTTAAAACTGAAGGAGAAAACAGATGGAACTTGCATCCTTAATTGCAAACGTACAGGGCCTGACCGCCATTGCCGCAGCTTTGTTGATCGGGCTCGCTGCACTCGGTACCGCGATCGGCTTTGGAATTTTGGGGGGTAAATTTTTGGAAGGGGTCGCCCGTCAGCCGGAGTTGACAGCAATGCTCATGGGACGCATGTTCCTCGTGGCGGCGCTTGTAGATGCCTTTGCTGCGATTTCGATCGCGATGGGGCTCTATCTCTTCTTTGCGTCCAATCCCTTTTTAACGCCCGTGCTCGTGCAAGCTACGAAAATAGCCGGGTCATAATTTAACAAAGGACACGCTGTGGATATTAATGCAACTTTGATCGGACAGATGATCACGTTTGTGATCTTTGTTCTCTTTTCAATGAAATATGTCTGGCCGCCTTTAATGAAGATTTTAGAGGAACGCCGCAAAAAGATCGCAGAAGGCCTCAGTGCTGCCGAGAAAGGGCATCGGGATTTAGCGGCTGCGGATCATAAGATTAAAGCCATGATTCAAGACGCGAAGGCAGAGGCTTCTCTGATTATTGATCAAGCCAATCAACGCTCGCATCAAATTGAAGAAGAGGCCAAAGCGGAAGCGTTGCAACTCATCGAGCGCATGAAAAAAGCCGCTCACGCAGAAATTGAAGAGGAGCGCAATACTGCACGTCACGCCCTCCAAGCAGAGGCGGTAAACTGGGCAATTCTCGCCACTGAAAAACTATTGCACAAAGAGATTGATCGCGCCGCCAATGAAACCTTGCTTAAAAAAATGAAGGACCTTGCCGCTTCATGAAAAATTATGCGCTTGCCCGTCCTTATGCCAAAGCGGCTTATTTGTTTGCCAGTGAAGCGCATACGCTCGAAGCCTGGTCGGATTTTTTGGGGAAAATGGACCATCTCCTCAATGATGAGGCAATCAAAAATGCCTTGAACCATCCTCATTTTAAAGCGCAGTCTTTTATCAGCCTCGTCATCGAAAAATTGGGGCCTCATGCCGTTCCCGCTTTTCGAAACTTTTTGCAATTGCTTGCAGAAAAAAATCGCCTGAGCGTGCTTCCTGAAATAGAGGAGCTCTTTTTAGCCGACATGAAAAAGGGCAGGGATCACCGGGTCGTCACGGTTAAAACCGCTTTTAAGCTCACGAAGACCGCGTTGAAAGCGCTTGAAACCCGACTTAGTAAACAATTTAATGAGACGATCGATATGGCTGTGGTGGAGGACGCCTCCCTTATCGGTGGCATGATTATTGAAAGCGGAGATTATGTTGAAGATGCATCGCTTTCAGGACAATTACAACGACTTAAACAAACCTTAACGCTTTGATCAAGGAAAGAAATAATGACAGCACTTTCAGCAACTGAAATTACCCATCTCATCAAAGAGCGCATTGCCGAGTTTGATACAGGCGTCGAAACCCGTAAGGAAGGCACGATTGTCAGCGTCCGGGACGGTGTGGTGCGTATCCACGGCTTATCGGATGTCGCGTCCCATGAAATGTTGGCGCTCCCGGGCAATGTGTATGGGATCGCCTTGAACCTTGAGCGTGATAATGTGGGTGCGGTCGTTCTTGGCCCTGCCAACCACTTAGCCGAAGGCCAGAAAGTGAAGGCGACGGGCCGAATTTTAGAAGTGCCCGTGGGTGAGGCCTTGCTCGGACGCGTCGTAGATGCACTTGGGAATCCGATTGATGGCAAAGGCCCGATCGAGACCAAAACCTATTCGCCTATTGAAAAAGTGGCGCCTGGTGTGATCGCACGTCAAAGCGTCGATCAGCCTGTTCAAACGGGGATTAAGGCGATTGATGCCATGGTGCCGATTGGGCGGGGTCAGCGTGAATTGATTATTGGTGATCGCCAGACCGGTAAAACAGCGGTGGCCATTGACGCGATTATTAATCAGAAAAATACAGGCATTAAATGCATCTATGTGGCCATCGGCCAAAAGGCGTCAAGCGTTGCTGCCGTCGTGCGTAAGCTTGAAGAGCACGGAGCCTTGGCGCATACGATTGTGGTTGTGGCCTCCGCTTCCGAAGCCGCTGCGCTTCAATTTGTCGCACCTTATGCAGGCTGCGCGATGGGCGAGTTTTTCCGTGATCGTGGGGAAGATGCGTTAATTATTTATGATGACTTGACCAAACAAGCCTGGGCTTATCGTCAAATGTCGCTGCTCCTTCGCCGTCCGCCGGGGCGTGAAGCCTATCCCGGGGATGTGTTTTATCTTCACTCTCGCTTGTTGGAACGGGCTGCACGCGTGAATGCCGTCTACGTTGAAAAAATGACGAATGGAGAAGTGAAAGGCAAAACAGGCTCTCTCACGGCCTTACCGATTATCGAAACCCAAGCTGGGGACATTTCTGCTTTCGTCCCGACGAATGTGATTTCGATTACGGATGGTCAAATCTTTTTGGAGTCCGGCTTATTCAATGCGGGGATTCGTCCTGCGATTAACGCGGGAGCATCGGTTTCTCGGGTAGGGGGCGCAGCGCAAACAAAAATTATTAAAAAGCTCGTAGGCGGCGTGCGGATCAGCCTTGCGCAGTTCCGCGAATTAGAAGCTTTTGCGCAGTTTGCCTCAGACCTCGATGATGCGACCCGTAAGCAATTGGAAAGGGGTCAGCGCATGACGGAAGTGATGAAGCAAAAGCAATATCATCCCTTGTCGGTCGCTGAAATGTCTTTGTCCTTGTTTGCGGTCGATCGCGGATTTTTAGACAGCATTCCGCTCGCTCAAATTGTGTCCTTTGAGTCTGCGTTGCACGCTTACTTCAAAACAGAGCATAAAAAACTGATGGATAAAATCAATAAAGACTGCGTGTTTAATGATGAGATTGCGGCTGAGTTTACTGACATCATTGAAAACTTTAAGAAAATAGGAAGCTTTTAAACATGGCGACTGCCAAGGAAATTAAAGGCCGGATTCGTTCTATCGAAAGCACCAAAAAAATCACGCGTGCGATGGAACTGATTGCGGCCAGCAAGCTTCGGAAAGCACGAGATCGTGTTGAGGCGAGCAAGCCTTATTCGCGGCGCATTTTGGATGTGATGGCGCACCTTGCCGTCGCGCATCCTGAATATAAGCATCCTTATCTCAACGCCCGTCCTATAAAGCGCATCGGGATGATCGTGATTGCAACCGATCGCGGCTTGTGTGGGGGGCTGAATACGCATCTCTTCAAAAAAGTGGTGCAGGCGTTTAAGTCCTGGACAGACGCACAGATCGAGATCGATGTAGCGCTCGTCGGCCACAAGGCAGATGTGTTCTTCAAGCGTCTTTCAGTGAACCTGGTCGCTTATGCACACCATCTTGGGGACGCGCCCAAAACCCAGGACATTATCGGTTCTGTGCGGGTGATGCTGGATCGCTTTAGTGCAGGCGAGATTGATGAACTGTATCTGTTTAGCAATGAATTTGTGAACACAATTAAACAACAGCCGAGAGTGCAAAAGCTTCTGCCCGTGAGTATTCAAGCCGCGCAGGACAAGCCTTCAGTGCATTGGGATTATATTTACGAGCCCGACGCCAAATCTTTATTGACCTTGTTCTTGGAGCGCTATGTGGAATCGACGGTGTACCAGGGTATGGTTGAAAATATTGCCTGTGAACAAGCCTCCAGGATGATGGCCATGAAAAATGCAACCGACAATGCCTCCGAAGTCATCCATGATTTAAAGCTCGATTATAACAAGGCCCGGCAAGCCTTAATCACGAAAGAATTATCAGAAATTGTATCTGGCTCAGAAGCCGTTTAGGGGAATAAACATGACTAAAGCAGTAACAGGTGAAATTGTACAAATTATTGGGCCCGTCATTGATGTGGAGTTCCCGCGCGAGCATGTACCCAATATTTACGATGCCATTATCGTCGAAGAAAATGGCTTAACCATTGAAGTGCAACAACAGCTTGGAGACGGCATTGTGCGTGGCATTGCGATGGGGAGCAGCAACGGACTGAAACGCAATTACACGGTCAAAAATACAGGTAAGCCAATCTCTGTTCCC
>JBMDXV010000072.1:0-5572 GCA_048594525.1 Gammaproteobacteria bacterium
AGGGTTGCACGCCTACAACGGCGCCGATCATATTGCGATTGACATAAATGTTTCCGGCGTGAATGCGGGATTTGACATACTCAATAAAAGAATCGATTCGGCTGTGAATCCCAAAGGTGAGGCCATAGCCTGTCTCATTAACTTGGTTGAGGACTTCGTCAATTTGGCTCGTGTGAAAACGGATGACATGGAGAACGGGTCCGAAGACTTCGGTTTGCAGAAGAGAAAGATTCGGGATTTCAATCAGGGTGGGCGCTACAAAATAACCTTGTTTCGTCTCATCGGATAAAGGCGCTTCGAAGAGAATATTCGCTTTCTTACGCATGGCTTCGATGTGTGCACAGAGGCGGTTTCGTGCTTCTTCATCAATCACCGGCCCGACATCGGTTGAGATCAGCATCGGGTTCCCGGTCTGGAGTTCAGCCATCGCGCCTTTGAGCATCGTGATCACATCGTCTGCGATATCCTGTTGCAGGAACAGTACCCGTAAAGCCGAACAGCGTTGTCCGGCACTGTCAAAACTGGAGGCCACGACATCCCGCACCACTTGCTCGGGGAGGGCGCTTGAATCGACAATCATCGCATTCTGGCCGCCGGTTTCAGCAATCAAAGGGACAATGGGGCCTTTTTTCCGAGCTAAGGTTTCATTGATGAGATGAGCCGTATCGGTTGAACCGGTGAAGATTACGCCTGCCACTCTGGGGTCGCCGGTCAATTTCGCGCCGATGACCTCACCCGTGCCGGGCAGCATTTGTATCACATCCCGCGGGATTCCGGCTTGATGTAAGAGTTCAATCGCGAGGGTAGCAATGAGGGGTGTCTGCTCGGCGGGTTTGGCAATGACTACATTTCCGGCGGCGAGGGCGGCTGTAATTTCGCCTAAAAAGATCGCGAGCGGAAAGTTCCAAGGGCTGATGCAAAGAATAATGCCTCGGCCTTGCCACTCTAAATGGTTGTGTTCGCCCGTAATGCCTTGAAATACAGTGTCTTGTCCAAACAGCCGTTCGGCCTCGCCAGCATAATATCGGCAAAAATCGATGGCTTCGCGGACTTCTCCGATGGCATTTGGAAGGGATTTTCCTGCTTCTTTAATCGCGAGGGCTATAAAGCGAGCCAGATTGGCTTCCAGTAAATCAGCCATCCGCCTCAGTGACGTGGCTCGTTCTTGTGCAGGCGTTTTCGTCCATTTTGGAAAAGCCCGAGCGGCGCTTTCAAAAGCGAGTTCAACCTCGGAAGCCGTCGCTTCGATTACATGCCCAATGAGTTCAGTTGTATGGGCAGGGTTATATAAGGCTTTCTTTGGGCTCGTAAATTCCGTTTTTGCGGCAAGCATGGGCAGCGCGAGCCATTGATCTTGTGAGGCTTCATCAATTTCACCCAAGATTTGGATTAAAGTGTGGGGATTGCTTAAGTCAAGGCCTTTTGCGTTCATACGATGTTCACCATAAATGTTGTGAGGAAGAGGGATGTGAGGATGCCGCTGTAATTTGAGGGTCAAGGCTTCAACCAGTGGGTTTTTAATAAGCTCTTTCACAGGGAGACGCGGGTCTAAGACCTGATTAACAAAAGAAGAATTCGCACCGTTTTCCAGCAAACGCCGTACAAGGTAGGCTAAGAGATGCTTATGACCCCCGACGGGCGCATAGACACGACAGGGCATGGCGATTTCACTCATCGGGTCAACGATTTGATCGTACAAGGTGTCACCCATCCCATGTAAGCATTGGAATTCAAAATCGCGATAGGCTCCCGCCATTTTTACAATCGCAGAAACGCTATGGGCATTGTGCGTTGCAAACATCGGATAAAAGGTTTCGCGATAGCTCAATATTTTTTTAGCACAGGCGAGATAGGACACATCGGTATACACTTTGCGGGTGAAGACCGGATAATTTGTCAATCCCTGTTCTTGGGCGAGTTTGATTTCAGAATCCCAGTAGGCGCCTTTCACAAGTCGCACCATAAAGCGATGCCGCGTGTCCTCAGCAAGTTCTTTCAAATAATCAATCACATAAAAGCAACGTTTTTGATATGCCTGGATTGCGAGTCCCAACCCTTCCCAACCTTGCAACTCTGGTTCGTGGGCGAGTTTTGTGAACAATTCGAGAGACAGCGTCAGGCGTTCGGCTTCTTCAGCATCAATCGTCAAAGCAATATCATAGCTTTTGGCAAGCAGACAGAGGGCTTTGATCCGAGGGTATAATTCATTAAACACGCGTTCTCTGTTTTGATATTCGTAGCGGGGATGCAAAGCAGAGAGTTTGATCGACACGCCCGATTTCTGATAGAGCGATTTTTCTTGCGCGCGTTGTCCTACAGTGTGGATCGCATTCTGATAATCGTTCAGATAAGCCAACGCGTCGGCATCGGTTCGTGCGGCTTCACCGAGCATATCATAGGAATAACGATAACCCCGGCTTCTGCCTTTGAGCGAACGGTCTTCCGCAGCATTGATGGTCTCGCCCATCACAAAATGATTGCCGAGAATACCCATGGCATATCTCACGGCCTTCCGGACACTTGTTTTAGAATGCTTTTTGAAAAATTCAATTAAGGCATTTTTTAAAGCGCGAGGACGAAACGAGTCTTCACGCACCATGTGGCTTCCCAACTGCAAGGCATAGGTCGCAGCATTCACAAATAATGATTCGCTATTGCCAATATGTGCTTTCCAGTTTCCTTGACTGAGCTTGTCGTGAATCAGTCGATCGGTCGTCAAGGGGTCGGGAATACGAAGGAGCGCTTCTGCTAAGCACATGAGCGCAATGCCCTCGGTATTTGAAAGATCATACTCCGCCATCAAGGCATTTAGGCCTCCTTTTTTCAAGCGTTGTTCCCGAATTTCCATAACGAGGCGGCTTGCACGTTCTTCTACATCCGCGCCAATTTCATGCGGCTCAAGATAGTGAATTAATCGTGTGAGGCAGTCTTTTTCATCAGCGCGATAAAATGAATGTATTAAATCCAAATTTTGCATAGCTTAATAATTAATTTTTTAAAGGAGGCATCCTGTTCCATAGATTGACACTAAAACCTGTTCCAGTAAACTAGGTCACGCAATGTAATCATTAGATATTCTACAAGGAGAAAAATATGTCAGTTTTAGTCGGGCGTTCTGCTCCGGATTTTACGGCTCCCGCAGTGTTAGGCGACGGGGCCATTGTGAACGATTTTAATTTAAAGCGCGCGATTCAAGGTAATTATAGCGTCATCGTGTTTTATCCCTTAGATTTTACTTTTGTCTGTCCCTCTGAGCTCATTGCTTTAGATCATCGCTGTAAAGAGTTAAAAGCGAAACATGTTGAAGTATTGACCGTGTCCGTAGACTCCCATTTCAGTCACAGTGCGTGGCGGAATATCCCGGTGAACCAGGGTGGCATCGGACATGTTCATTACACCATGGTGGCGGATATCACCCATAAAATTACTCAGGCTTATGGTGTAGAGCATCCTGAAGCGGGTGTCGCTTTTAGGGCAAGCTTTCTGCTTGATAAAGCAGGCATTGTGCGCCATCAATTGGTGAATGATTTGCCGCTTGGAAGGAATATGGATGAACTCGTACGGATGGTCGATGCGTTACAATTCTTTGAAGAAAACGGCGAAGTTTGCCCCGCCGGATGGCAAAAAGGGAAATCCGGAATGAAGGCTGACGCAAAAGGAGTGGCGAAATACCTAGCCGAGAATGCTGATAAACTCTAGCATTTACTTTGGCCGCATAAATTGAAAATTATTTTTTTAGAAAGAAAAAATTTAAAATTAGATTCTGTTACAAATCTTTCCCCCAGGGGTCTTGCCAAGGGGGGGATTAGTGAATAAAATGGCCCCTATCCTCAAGGCGGTGGTACTACGCTCTGCGGACGACGCATCTGAAAAGGTGCCCATGAGCTTGCAACGATTCAAATTGTAAGCTCGTAAGCAAGACTCATGGTTAGTCTGCTTTATAGTAGTACGTAAGCTTTGTGCCTACTATGAAAGTTTTTAAAAAATCATAAACAAAGGAGAAAAAAGTGAAATTATTCAACACAATCGCTGCTTCAGTTGCTGTTGCAATGGCTGCTGGTGTTGCTCAGGCGGATGTTAATTCTCAATTAGCAAGCCTTCAAGCGCAAGTTAATCAATTACAATCACAAGTGAATGGCATGGGTAGCAGTTCTTTAGGGGGATTAGTTGGTATAAATACACCCTTGAGCTACCAAATGATGGGTAACTTCACAGGTGTGGGTAAAGAAGCCTATTTGTTGCAAGCACGTAAAAATGGTGCAAACACCCCTTTAACAATTGGTGGTTATGCACAAGCTAACGTGATGTATGGTCATACCAATACAAACGGTCAATTTGGTCAAGCGAACGATGGTCAAGTCGCCTTGACTTCAGATGGGTCCGGTACGTCTTCTAATGCAACGCGTTTACTTTTGAGCAATGTTGATCTGTCCACGACTGCTGCAATTGGTCAATGGGTCACGGGTTATGTTCAAGTCGGTAGCGACAACATTGGTGAAAGCACCGCTGCAGGCAACACCAACCTCGGTATTCAAGATGCTTACTTAGTATTTGGTAACCTTGCTAATAATCCCTTATTTGCTTTCGTAGGTAATAAAGATATCGATTTCGGTAACTTTAGTACGGTCGATATGTTTAACCAACCTTTAACACGCGGTGCTTTCGAAGCGCACGGTAACACGATCGGTATCGGTGCTAATGCGTATGGCTTTAACGGTGCGGTGAGCGCAATGAATGGCGGTAACACCATTACCAACCAAAATTATGGCTTGTCCACCAGCAATCAAAACAACATCAGCAACTATGCCGTTAACTTATCCTATGGCATGACCAATAGTGGTGTGGCTTGGAACGTAGGTGCGGGTTATTTGAACGGTAGCCAATACCAATCCAATAGCGGCCAAAACAACGGTGCGTGGGATCTGAACGGTAAAGTGTCTGTTGCTGGTTTTGATCTGTTGGCAGAATATGTTGCAACCACCAAACAAGCAACGGGTGTGAACACTACTACGGCTGTTGGTTTCCCAAGTGTGGTCGGTTCACTCGGTACGGTCAGCGCGTATAGCGTTGGTGCAGACTACAACTTCCCGGTTATGGGCTTGAACTCTGTTGTAAGCGCTGAATACAGCCACTTGGCTTATTCTAACGCCAGCAACAACAACATGGGTCAATACGTTGTGGGCTATCGTATCCAACCGATTACCAATGTTTGGACTGGTCTTGAGTATGCTTATAACAAAGGTAACTTTGGAACAACTTCTGCAACCGTTGAAAACAACGCTATTAAAAATAGCTCCGTGGTATTGGATGTTACAGCAGCATTCTAAAAATCGTCAGATTTTAAGATGTAAAGAAATCCCGCTTAATGCGGGATTTTTTTTTAAATTAAATATTTTATTTAACAGCCATCACCTTTACCGCTGAAGAGCCCAAAATGGCTCTCTGCCTTTTCTAGTTGATGATCATTAAGAGAACACTGCGTAACCTTGAAGATCAATATATAATCTTTGAAATAAAGTTTCTGGTTTAGAGATACCATAGCAGCGTCGTTTAATCACTTTGATCAAATTAT
>JBMDXV010000073.1:0-2306 GCA_048594525.1 Gammaproteobacteria bacterium
GGTGTGTTTTTTTGTAAAAAGGAGTATTTGCGGCTGTTTTAAGCATCATCCTTCGTCCAAAAATATTTCGATTACTCCTGAAAAAATCCAGAGTCCTATTTTTGGAAAACTCCAAAATCCATGTTCGACAGACTCCTAGTATTTTTGAAGACAGTCTGTTAAATTACAGGCAAGCTATTTCGGCGTATCCGATGCATTTTTTTATGAAGGAGGAGTGGTAATGCGTGTATGGGCTTTGTCATCTGTTTTATTTTGTACGGTCGCTTTGGGAGATGTATATCAAAACCATACGTTTGGATTTCAGATTACGTATCCGCAAAGTAATCCACTGCATACGACATTTGATGAAGGATATCTCCTGGGAAATTCATGGGCGTATAATCTAGCCGGAGTCGGCGTGCCAGTGGTTCGGATTGTCAGTGCGGATACTTCGTTTAAAAATGGAGGGAATACCGATTCCTTCCTCGCTGAACTCAGGATTGGCGTGGGGACGAACAATGAGGCTTTACAAAACTGTATTCCTGCGGATGCGAACCGCACGGTGAAGATTAATGGCCAGACTTTTTACGTTATCGCGCTCGGGGATGCGGGGATGAGCCATGTGCTCAATGTGACGAGTTATCGCACGATTTATAACAATAATTGTTATGTGCTTGACCAGGTTGAGACCTATTCGCAAGCAGGGGGTTCACCGGGAGCGAATCTGACGGCGGCTTATACAGGCCTAGAGAAAGTGATCAATACGTTTACTTTTACAAACTCATAAAAGCTGTTCTCCCATTGCATGATTAATTTAAAGGCAATACAATCTGATTTTTAAATAATCAGATTGGAGTTGCCATGTTACATGTTGAAGCGAAAACCCTCATTAAAAAATTAAATCCTTATTGCACCAATGCCTTGGAAGGCGCAATCGGTTTGTGTATGCAATCCAATCATGCAGAGATTAGCATTTTGCATTGGCTGGATAAATTACTACGTGATCAAGATGCAGACTTAACGAGGCTGCTCGCCCGCGTCAGTGTGGATGCTTCGCTTTTTCATGCGATGCTGCGGCGCGAGCTCGCGGCTTTACCGAAAAGTAATGGTGGAAAACCCACGTTTGCGCCTGAATTATTGGATTGGATTCAAGAAGCTTGGCTCTTATCGTCTTTATCCCTGAACGAAGCAAGCATCCGGAGCGGCGCACTTTTTTTAGCTTTGCTGCCGCGGAGTCGACTTGCTTTAGGAGGCACGCCTTTGCAATTATTGGCGAACGTTTCAGTGAGTAATACACAGAAATATTTTTTTGACGAAGCACAAAAATCGATTGAAGCAGTGCCGGGTGCCGAAGATCAAACAGGGAGAGGCGAGAGCGAATCCTCCGCTTTAAAGCAGTTTGGCGAGGATTTGACTGCGGCTGTTCGAGCGCATCAGGTTGATCCTGTGTTCGGGCGAGAGCATGAAATCCGCCAGATGATTGATATTCTGTGCCGACGCCGCAAAAATAATCCAATTCTGGTCGGGGAAGCAGGTGTGGGAAAAACCGCTTTGGTGGAAGGGCTCGCACTCAAAATTGTACAGAAGGAAGTCCCTGACATGCTAGCAGACGTCAGGCTCATTACCTTGGACTTAGGCTTAATGGAGGCGGGTGCCAGCGTAAAAGGAGAGTTTGAGCGCCGGTTAAAAGCGATATTGCAAGAGGTGGAAACATCGCCCACGCCTATCATTTTGTTTATTGACGAAGCACACCTCCTCATGGCAGGGGGCCAGGGCGGGCATGATGCAGCGAATTTATTAAAGCCTGCTTTAGCGCGGGGTAAAATTCGGATCATTGCAGCCACCACCTGGAGTGAATATAAAAAGCATATCGAAAAAGATCCCGCCTTAACCCGCCGCTTTCAACGCATTCCTGTCGGCGAGCCCAACGCAGAAGAGACGCTGACTATCTTGCGGGGACTGCGGACGATCTTTGAGGCGAGCCATGAGGTGATGATTCGCGATGATGCCTTGCAGATGTGCGAACGCTTGAGCACGCGCTATCTCACAGATCGACAGCAGCCGGACAAAGCCATTGATGTCATGGACACTGCCTGTGCACGGGTGCGGGTGAATTTAAAGGCGCGGCCCACGCAGCTCGTACTCCTCGAAGAAAAGTTGCACGCGCTTGAAAATGAAGTCTCAGGCCTCATGAAAGACAAAAGTATGGGAGTGCCCCCTGATGAAACGCGTCTTATACCAATTTCAAGATAACCTAAGGTGTTACTAACCATTCTCTAGTGCATATGGATTTGACTAAATCGATTTGTGTAGAAAAATAGTTCCAG
>JBMDXV010000074.1:0-7626 GCA_048594525.1 Gammaproteobacteria bacterium
GAGGTCAGCGACGAGGCAATTAAGATAGTTGAAAATGAGTTAAATAATAGACCAAGAAAATGCCTATCGTACAAAAGTCCTGCTCAGATTTTGGTATCTAAAAAAAGGTGACAAAGTTGCGATAACGAGTTGGATGCGCCATTTTGCTTCACGCAGGTTTCAGAGCCATTGCCCCCGCCTTCATAGGTCGGTTCGTAATAAAATTGCATACTTGAAATTTCATATTTGCAATTTGTTGAACTTTTAACGCGATACTGTCTGGGCAAACGCAATTTTACATTCTTAGCCAGGGCGTTTTGCCATTAACCGGCTGAATCACCCCTTTTAAGACGAATTCCTTAAACGTCGGCGCACTGGCAATAATCCGGCCATTCTGGTCGATGATACTGGTAATCCCGCTATTCGTCGCGCGCAGGATGGGACGCCCTGTTTCAATGGCGCGCATCGCTTCGATTTCTTCATGTTGATAGGGGCCGAGGGAATGTCCAAACCAGCCGTCATCGGTGAGGGTAATAATGTAGGCGGAGTTTTGGGCTTCACGAAATAAAAAGGGATAGGCCGACTCATAACAGATAAAAATTTGCACGGGTATGCCGTGAATGATCATGGGTAGGGGATCATCAGGGCCAGCGGTGAAAGCAGACATCGGAATATTCAAATGATTAAAGATCGGCGAAAATAAGCCGGGCCAGGGGATGTATTCTCCAAACGGGACAAGATGTTGTTTGAGATACATACCATTGGCGTCGCCAAGTGCAAGCGCTCCGTTGAAATAGGCGTGATTGATCGGATCATCAATCGGCAAGCCGAAGACGAGCGCACTTTTAAAGAGTCCCGTATCGTTATCCAGTGCATTCATAAAGGGCGTAATGTTTTCAGGGAAGTTCGGGATCGAATTTTCCGGCCAAACAATCAGGGGCGTATTTAAAACCGGGCCCGTGAGCCGTGCATAGGTCATTACAATTTGGTTGAAATAATCAGGTGTCCATTTCAGGCTATTGGTAATATTGCCCTGTACAAGCGCGACCTGTAAGGGCGATCCGACGGGTTTGGTGAATGGGTGGTGACGCAATATTCCCCCTGCAATAAACAGAATGAGAATCAATCCGACAATGCCTCCTTTTAAGAGAGGACGGGAGGGCTCCCCTTTCTTCTTCCAAAGAAGAACCAGCAAGCCTGCTATAAAGACACAGAGGAAAGACACTAAAAACACAGAGCCCAGTTTGGCAAAACCTGCAAGCCAGTTAAACGTTTGCGTGTAGCCGACTAACAACCAAGGGAAGCCTGTAAAAATCGTACTGCGAATGCCTTCAAATACAAGCCAGAGCAGGGGATAGATGAGGAGAAGTTTTAAGAGGCGGCCTGTCTTAAAAAACCGCTGCATCACCCACAGTTGTACGGCCGGAAATAAAGCCAAAATCAGAATAAACAAGAGCGTAATCAAAAAAGCCAAAAACGCACTGTTGCCATAATGCGAGAGGCTCACATACACCCAGGATGCGCCGACCCCAAACTCTCCGATTCCAAATGAGAATCCGAGCCAAAATGCCGCTTTGGGTTTTTTGTGTTCCGTGATCAAAAAAAGCACCGCGGGGACGATGAAGCCGAGCGGCCAGATTTTAAAAGGACTAAAGCCCAAAACAAGCAGAATACCTGTCATGCAGGCCAGGAAATAATGATTTTTAAAATACCGCATGGCTTGTCCTTGTTTTGGTAAAAAGAGAGAATTAACTGAAAATTTGCAGATAGGCCTGCATGGCTTGCTGCTTCGTCATGCCTTTACATTTTTCCCAGGCTTGATATTTGGCACGCGCGACAAAATCAATTGCACCTGGCAATTCCCCTGTCACATCTCCTTCGGTCGCCTGCTTATAGAGGCCATAGAGTTCAAGCTTTTCAGCCGGCGTGGGATTTAAGTTGACATCGCCAGTCCGGACGCGTTCGACAATCTCATTAAACTGGGCTTCGAGGGATACGTTGGGATTCATTTTTCTTCTCCTGGCTAAGTGTAAATCGGGGGTAAAGGCATCAACTTGAATGGCTTCTTCACGCAAGATTTGAAAGTCTAACAAATCCTGCCATTCGTTATGTGAAAAAAGGCCCATGGCATTCGCCTGCTCCACTTGTGCGGCAAAGCTAAGGTGCTTCTCTATTTCGCCTTTTTTCACTTTTTCTTTAATCCGTTCTAGCGAAGGCAAGACCTTTTGTAAGAGGAGATAAGCGGGCTCAACCGACATCATCCCGTGTTGATCCTGCCCCGGCCCGTGGCAATAAGCTTTGAGGCGATCGCGTAAAGAAGAGGGCCGCGTGAAAAGGGTTGCGAGCTTTTGATCCTCATGATCATTGGGGCGTTGATACTTCCCTTTGCAGGGGAGAATCAGCCCTTTCAATAAGAAGCGAAACGGCCCCTTTGCAAAATTCCGGATGAACTCCTCCAGCGCATTATAGGCTTGATGAAGACAATACTGCACGGCCCATTTGGCAATGGGCTCTTCGCTTTCCGGCTCAAAGACATTTTGGTAATATTTGAGGACGGCGCTCGCCATGTAAAGATAGCTCATGGCGTCCCCGAGCCGTGCGGAGAGGCGCTCTTTACGCTTCAGCTTGCCGCCGTGCAGCATTAAAGCGAGATCGGTGAGCAAGGCAAAGCGATTGCTGAGGAGGCTCGTTTTGCGATATTGCCAAGTGAGCCGTGTATCCGGCGTGTCTAAGAAGAGTCCGCGCGTGATCCCGAGCCAGACGCGCATTAAAGTGAGTTTGCACACCCGGCCGAGCAAACCTCTCAATGCTTTTGAAAATTGCTTCCCCGCCGCCGCACCTTCCAGTGTAAAACTTTCGGTTAATGGCTTTAAGTAAGGATGGTCGAGCATGACCCCCTGACCAAAGATGATGAGATTACGCGTGAGAATATTGGCGCCTTCCACGGTAATACAAATGGGTATGGCCTGATACGCGCGACCGAGATAATTCGATGGCCCCATCATAATCCCCCGACCGCCGTGAATATCCATCGCGTGGTTTACAATTTTGCGGGCAAACTCCGTCATGTGATATTTTGCTATCGCTGAAGCAACCGCAGGCTTGAGTCCGTTATCATTGGCCGTGAGGGTGAGGAGGCGGCAGGCATCGACAATATAAGTAAAGCCTGCCATTTCTGCCATGATCGCCTGCACGCCTTCGAATTCTTTAATCGGTAAATGGAATTGCTCCCGAAGTGCGCTATAAGCGCCTGTCGTGACAAAAGCGAGCGCCGCACAGGCCGTACTAATCGCGGGGAGTGAAACGGAGCGGCCGACCGCGAGACATTCGACCAGCATCGACCATCCTTTGCCGATATGGGCTTGCCCGCCGATGACGGCATCCAGCGGGACAAAAAGCTCATAGCCTTCGATCGTCCCGTTCATAAAGGCCTGGTCAAGCGGAATATGGCGGTTGCCGATAATGAGCCCGGGCGTCGTGCGTTCAATCAGACAAAGCGTGATGCCGAGGTCTTCTGTTTCACCGAGCAGGTGATCGGGATCATACAGCTTAAAGGCCAAGGCAATGAGCGTAGCGATGGGGGCGAGTGTGATGTATCGTTTATTAAAATTGAGACGCATACCGATCACGTCTTTCCCATTCACCGTTTGCTGGCAGACCACGCCAAAATCCGGCATGCTTGATGCATCACTGCCCGCGTTCGGCGCGGTTAATGCAAAGCAAGGCACTTCTTCACCCCGCTCGAGCCTCGGGAGATAATGTTTTTTTTGCGCTTCCGTTCCATACTGAAGGAGGAGTTCTCCGGGCCCGAGAGAATTAGGCACCATCACCGTGATAGCCGCCGTCAAGCTCTTGGTTGCAATTTTCATGATTACAGCAGAATGCAAGGCAGCGGAAAACCCTTTGCCTCCCCATTCTTTCGGCAAGACGAGCCCCCAAAATCCCGCTTCACAGATATAATCCCACACGGGGCCTGGTAAGTTTTTATCTTCATGCACGATTTGCCAATCGTCGAGCATGCCTGCGAGCACCTCGGTTTCATTGTCTAAAAAAGCTTGTTCTTCAGGCGTGAGCCGGGTCAAGCGCAGGTTCTTGAGTTTGAGCCAATCGGGTGTCCCGCTTAAAATATCCGCTTCCCACCAGGGGTCGCCTATCGTCATGGCTTCTAATTCAGTGGCAGAAAGCTTGGGTGCTTTGGCTTTGGCAAATTTAAAAAGCAAGGACATGGCTCGTTCATCAATAAAATTGTCGTATGATTATATAAGAAAATACCTGGATGACGCGAGATGTGTTAGGCCAACGTTACCTTCAAAAAGAGGCGATCACTTATCAATCTTTGTTTGCCAGGGACACTTATAGCTACATTATAAGTGTCCGAGTAACACAAGTGAGAACGTTTCTATTTATGGGTAACCGTGTATTAGGCTGACCGCTCGCCTTTGGGTTTTAAATCAAGACGCTATATAATCTCCGCCTTTGCTAAGCACATTGAGTATTCCATGAAAATCGCCTTACTGTGTGGCGGGCCTTCTCTAGAGCGAGGCATTTCTTTAAACTCTGCCCGTTCGGTTCTCGATCATCTTCAAAGCGATGACATTGACATTGTGCCGATTTATTTTGATTATCGTAAAAAAGCTTATGCCATTGATCAGGCGCAGCTGTATTCGAATACGCCTTCGGACTTTGATTTCAAGCTCAGTGAAACCGCAACGCCCCTCGGTCAGAAAGAACTCATCATTCGCTTAAAAGCGGTTGATCTCGTTTTTATTGCCATGCATGGCCCGTTTGGCGAAGATGGGACGATTCAAGCTTTGCTCGAAAAGCACCACATTCCTTTCGTCGGCGCGGGAAGTGCGGCTTGTCAACAGGCGTTTGATAAGTTTATTTCAAACGAATATATCGGGCAGCAGGGATTTTACACCTTGCCCTCAATGGTCATCGAAGCGGGTGCGACCCTTGGCATGGAAGCAAAGATTGCTGCTTTTTTTAAAGCGCACGCGATCAAGCGGGCGATTGTCAAACCGGCCATCGGGGGGTCGAGCATCGGCGTGTTTTCAGTCGAAGGGACCCTGGAGGCGGTGGAGCGCGTCCAGTTTCTCCTCGCACAGAAAATCAATCAGCGCGTCGTCATCGAGCCTTTTGCGGAAGGGGTTGAATTTACGGTGATCATTTTGCAAAACCGCTTTCATTTGCCAGTGGCTATTTTGCCTACGGAAATTGAAACGAATTATGCGGAACATCAAATTTTTGATTATCGTAAAAAATATCTGCCCACCCGTCAGGTTACCTATCATTGCCCCCCTCGCTTTAGTAATGAAGTCATTGAAAAGATTCAGATTCAGGCCGAGCAGCTCTTTTCCCTTTTTGGCATGCGGGACTTTGCCCGCTTTGACGGATGGGTGTTGAACAACGGTGAAATTTGGTTTTCAGATTTTAATCCCATCAGCGGGATGGAGCAGAACAGCTTTTTGTTTCAGCAGGCGAGTCGCGTCGGGTTTTCACATCAGGGGGTCATCCGGCTCATTGTGGATCATGCCTTGCAGCGCGTGGGTAAAGCCTTGCCTCCGCTCCCTGAACATAAAACGGAAAAGCAGCGTGTTCATGTGTTGTTCGGAGGCAATACCGCAGAGCGGCAAGTGTCTTTGATGAGTGGCACCAATGTCTGGCTGAAGCTCCGGCACTCTAAAATGTATGATCCGAAGGCGTTTCTTTTGGATATGGATGGCCTGCATGTTTGGCGATTGCCTTATCAGTTGGCCCTGAATCATACCGTCGAAGAAATACTCTATAATTGCGAACATGAAGCGGAGCATCGCGAGCGTTTGGCGTATCTCGAAGCCAAAGTCCGTTTGCGTCTCGGGCATCCTGAAGAGAAAGAGGAAACCGAATTCTTTACCCCTGAAAAAATGACGCTGCAAAGGTTTATCAATACCTCGCCTTATGTGTTTATTGCCCTGCACGGGGGGATCGGTGAAAATGGGACGCTTCAAACTCTTTTTCAGGAAAAAGGCATCGGCTACAACGGACCCGGTGACGCAACCTGTCGCCTGTGTATGGATAAATGGCAGACCAGCACGTTTTTAGCAAATCAAGCTTTAGAAGGCGTGCAGGCGATTGCGGGCCAATCGACCAATGTGACGGAACTCCTGCGTTTGAGCGAAACAGAAATCACCCGGTATTGGCAGGATTTAAAAGAAGCACTATCGGCGCGCAGCCTCGTCGTCAAGCCGCGTGCGGACGGCTGTTCAGCAGGTGTGGTGCATCTTTATACCCTGGCGGATTTAAAAGCGTATTGTCAGGCTCTGCGAGAAGGCGTCACCTCGATCCCGAAAGCAACCTTCAGCCATCAGAACGATGTCGTTGAAATGCCTTTACACGTGCCGGAAAATTTACTCTTCGAACGCTTTGTTGAGACAGACAAAATTCATATCCTAAAAAACAAACTGCATCACCATAAACTATCCGGCTTCGTTGAAATGACGGTAGGCGTGGTGGAATATGCAGGCGAACTCCATGTGCTCAATCCCAGCATCACGATTGCAGAAGGCGAAGTCCTCTCCCTCGAAGAAAAATTCCAGGGAGGAACCGGGGTTAACATCACCCCCCCGCCCGTGAGTCTCATTTCAACCGCGCACTTAGAAGATGTAAAGCGGCGTGTTAAAGCAGTGGCTCAAGCCGTTGGCCTCACCGGGTATTGCCGCATGGATCTCTTTGTCGAATTGGCAACAGGATTCATCTCTGTCATCGAAATCAATTCCTTGCCGGGATTGACTCCTTCGACGGTTTTATACCATCAAGCCCTGGCTGAAAAGCCACCGCTCTATCCGAGAGCTTTTTTAGAACGCTTGATTGGAAGAATTTAATCATAAGGCTTTGCAGGGCGATGCTGAATTTGGGATGGCTAAGTGATTATGGATAGCCATCCCAAAAACAGCAGAACGATATGAGTACTACTTTAATTGGACGAGAAGAAGAGCTTGCAATTCTGGAAGGCATTTATCATTCTGATGAAGCCGAGTTCATTGCAGTATATGGTAGACGTCGGGTAGGGAAAACTTTTTTAATTCGAACATTTTTTTCAAGTAAAGACTGCTTATTCTTTCAGATATCCGGTATCCAGCACGCCAAGACATCACAGCAGCTCACTGAGTTTAAAAAAGAAATACAGAATGTGTTTTATTCAAACTTTAAGTCAACCCAGCTCGAGATGCCCAAGAATTGGCTCACCGCTTTTGAGATGTTAACAGAGGCTATCTCAGCCTTTGGTCGGGATAAACAGGTCGTTTTATTCTTTGATGAGTTCCCGTGGCTCGCCACCAAAAAAGATAAATTGCTCCAGGCCTTAGATTATTACTGGAATCGGTATTGGTCTCAGGAGAAAAATATCAAGCTTGTGATTTGTGGTTCTGCCGCATCGTGGATTATCGAAAACATCTTAAACAATAAAGGGGGATTGCATAATCGGGTGACGAGAAGAATGCCCATTGAGCCTTTTACTTTAAAAGAAAACCAAGCTTATCTCAAAAGTCGGGGAATCCATTACGATCACTATCCGCTTCTGCAGGTTTATAGGCGTTGTTGCATAAGTCGCAAAATAATCAGTTGTAATAATTTCGTACATATGCTATTTTAGCCTGTTGCAAAATT
>JBMDXV010000075.1:0-5005 GCA_048594525.1 Gammaproteobacteria bacterium
TGTGAAACAATTTCTAGGTCTGGAATTCCTAGGGGAATGGTTAATTCTTTCATAAAATGTGAGACTTTTAGATGATTTGAGGTGCATCATATCCCTTATTCTGCGCGGTTTCTAGAGCAACTAGAAAAGGCAGAGAGCCGAACTCTTTGCAAAGCTCCGCGAGTCTGCGGGATTAGCCTTGCATCTTGCCGGAAATTTTCCCAATGTTGATTTAAAATTATGGGCTTTGCGAGAATAGTGTTTGTTCCGCAACGGTATACATGTTGAGTTCCCTTTAAAATAATTTTAAGCCGTAAAACATGAGATGCTTTGTCTATCGAATGCGACAATAATAGATTTACATAAAAAATTATAACTAAATTATATTGACTATAATAAGAATTTAATATATATTGCTAACAAATTAATAGAAATTTAAATTAAATTTAATAATATTATGGTGAATATGAAATATTTTTATAAAATTTTAGCTATGGCTTTTTTGTTTTTTAATACGATCGGCGCGTATGCTGATCATACTTGTAATGGAGACAATATTAATTTTTATGTTTATAATCAAACAAATATGACGTTGACAATGGCTCCGATTTTTACAAATGAATTGGGCAGAGGAAAAGATTGGGCGGGGGCAAGGGATCAGAAAGATTTTATAGAAAACATGGGCCTTGTGAATATTTTGCCTGGGAAAAATTTTTCTTCTTTTACAGGAGTTTGTAGTAACCAGCAAGATAATTCAATGGGTTTTTCTTTTGGTCCTTATACCATTATCTATCAACATGGGTACGCTAAAGCTAAAACGAATATACCCGATTGGTTGAACACCGGCTTGCTTGGAAACTATACTGTTTTTTCAATGGCGTGGGGCGATAGGCCTTATTTACGCTGGGTTATTTTGGGACCAAAAAATTCAGTGACCGCAGCCTGGGGAGAAAATTGTGGCCAGGACATTTGTGTCAAGACGGACGTAAAAAACTGCGTGGGATCTTATTGTAATGTCACTGCGCAAATTTGGATTAACGCCGTCCCTTCTGGTATGCCAATGGCGCCGCGTGGAAAAGCTTAAAGATTGGCATAATGAATGATTTGTCCCCCAAGAAAGCTCAAATACAAAAAGTATACTGGGATGACGTAAGAGGCCTTGTTCAAGCACTTAACCCTGAGTTTGCCAGATTACTGGATGAGTATGCTTTTGGTAAAGGCTGTTATTTTTATAAGGCAATTTACCCTTATGGAGCGCTTGTTTTGAACCAATCAAGGCTCATGCTTCCGAATGATGTGGGAGAGATTGTGCCGATTACAGACCCTACACTAAATAAGGAAGTAGGGAAGGATTTAGCATATAATGAAAAGTCTCTTCCTGTAGGGATGGTGCTTGCAAATAGTTTTGAGATTTTTTATCCGCGTAAAGAGAGTACAATTTCTGACAAAGGCTTATTGAAGCCAGGTAAAGTGTTTGGGGCTGAAAATAGTTTACATCCGAAGAAAAGAGGTAGTCCTCTTTTTTTATGGGATATGACAGCTGGTGCGCGATCTATTTTTATGTTGCCGAAGATTGCAGAAGAAAAAAAGCACTACCAGCTGCAAAAAGCATTTAATATTGAGAGTGCTCCGCAATCCTTAATACAACAGTGGTCAATGTTTAAAGATTTAGCGAACCATCCTAATTTTTTAGAAGACTGGAATGCTGAGGTCCTTTTTTTCCCCCAGCACTGGTTTGCTCATTTTAATGATTGTGGTTGGTCAAAATTTTATCTTTATTTTTATCGAATGGTATGGGCAAGTATGGAATTTGAAAGGAGCCAGTCGGTTTGGAATTTGATTTATTCACTAATCTTGGAGGAAAGCCAAGATTGTTTTTCATCTCAAATTGCCAATACGGTAAAATACTTAATACATATCGGTATGGGGGGGCGGCCCGGTTTTGCACCTGCTATGGATGATATTGCTGCCCCTATCAGGCGTATTCAAGACATATATTATGAAGTATATGGATTAAAAAAATATCCCGCTGTCCTGATGGTCCCTACTTTTTTTGAAGCACAACAAAGCAATTTACCTGTTTATTATTCGTTGCAATTTCCTATAGCCACTGAATTTAGCAGGAGCAACCATGGGCGCAATAGCCTTGTAGATGATTTAGAAAGGATTGGTGCGCTCATTTTAAAATGCGAATCAGCATTATTGCCAAAGGGTTATGATCTCGATAATAGTCTTTTGATGGATCTTTTCACCCGCGTTGATTTTAAATGTTTTCATACGTTAAAAGATGTCAGGAATCATGTAAGAAACAGCGTTGAAATAGCGGAAGAGGATTTGCGATTTGCCAGAACGCTAACCCATGCCTCTTTTCCAGAAAATTTATCTCAAAAAATAGCGTTTACAAACGCTTGTGTCCGAATATCCGCTAGAAATTAAAAATTTTATAAATTCTTATAAGGCTATTTACGCTCACAAAAGTTGCCACCATATTATCGTCCGTTTTATTGTGATTTAATCTTAAGCCCGCATGTGTTCTTATAGGCTTATAACTTTATGATTAATAACGATGGATTGGAAAAAATGAAATATTATAAGCTCACTCCTACTGCCAAAGATCCTATTATAACGCTTAAAGTGCCGAGTGAGATTTTGCGCGGCTTAGTGAAGCGTTCGGAAGAAAATGGTTCCAGTATTGAAATGGAAATCATTACTCGATTAGCAAGGTCGTTAGAGAGGGACCAAGAGATGATCGACGCAGATAATGCCTTGGCGCAGCTTGCTTTTGAAAGAGTTACTAAAATAAAGAAGTAGAGCCAATTTAAATGGTTGACAAGGCGTTTTAGCAAAGGCATAATGCGCATCCTCGAATGCGTTCGGGGTGCTTAGCTCAGTTGGTAGAGCATCGCCCTTACAAGGCGAGGGTCACAGGTTCGACCCCTGTAGCACCCACCATTTTCTAGTCCGCAGATGTGCATTAAAGTGCGGAAACCCAATGTAAATAAGGGATTTAAGTCCATTACCTGCCCAGCAATGTTCGGGCGGGTTGGGGTGCATCCCCCTTACCAAGGGATGTGTTTGAGGGTATCTGAGTTACTCAACTTACGGGGAAGGCTTTTCTCTGGATTACAGGAGGTTGCTAATTTAAGTTAATCGCGCTGCTTTATCCGTTTTTTCCCAATTAAATTCTGGCTCTTCACGTCCAAAATGTCCATAGGCTGCGGTTTTTTGATAAATGGGCCGGAGGAGGTCTAGGGTTTTGATAATCGCATGAGGCCGCAGATCAAAATGGGTAAGCACGAGTTTTGCGATCTCGTCTTCGGGAATCTTAGCAGTGCCGAAGGTTTCGATGTAAACAGATGTCGGTTCTGCAACGCCGATCGCATAAGACACCTGGATTTCGCAGCGATCGGCGAGTCCTGCCGCAACAATATTTTTAGCGACATACCGCCCCATGTAAGCTGCAGAGCGATCGACTTTTGAGGGGTCTTTTCCGGAGAACGCACCGCCGCCATGCCGTGCCATGCCGCCATAGCTGTCCACAATAATTTTGCGACCCGTGAGGCCGCAATCGCCTTGTGGACCGCCAATGACAAAACGGCCTGTGGGGTTGATAAAATACTTGGTATTTTTGGTTAAGTAATGTTCTGGAATCACAGGCTTAATAATGTGTTCAATCACGGCTTCCTGTAAATCCTCATGGCTGATACTATCATCGTGTTGGGTCGAGATTACAATCGTATCAATGGCCACGGGGCGATTGTCTTGATAGATAAACGTCACCTGACTTTTGGCATCCGGCCTGAGCCAGAGAAGCTCTTTCGTTTTGCGTACATGGGCTTGCCTGTGCATCAGGCGATGTGCATAGGTGATGGGCGCGGGCATCAAGACATCTGTTTCATTACAAGCATAGCCAAACATAAGGCCTTGGTCTCCTGCGCCTTGATTTTCCGCGCCGCGGTCTACGCCCATGGCGATGTCAGGCGATTGTTTGCCGATGGCATTCAGGACTGAACAGGAATGCCCATCAAAGCCCAGCATGGCATCATTGTAGCCGATATCTGTAATGACTTTGCGAACAAGCTCTTCAATATCGACCCAAGCGCTCGTCGTGATCTCCCCTGCAACAAGGGCCATGCCGGTTTTGACGAGGGTTTCACAGGCCACCCGTGCGTGTTTATCTTGCTTTAGGATGGCATCTAAAATCGCGTCTGAAATTTGATCTGCGACTTTGTCAGGATGCCCTTCTGATACGGATTCTGAGGTAAATAAATAGTGCTTCATGAGTTCTCCAATCCCACTAAAAAAGGGATCTGTTAATTAAAATCCAATATTTTGGCATACTCATTCATAAAAAGGAATGCTGGTCTTTGTCGGCGTGCGACGAAACCGTTTATAAGACCATTCATATTGAGCAGGGGCGTCTTGTATGAGGATTTCAAGCGCTCTATTGATTTGCGCTACACAGGCTTCGAGGGGAATATCACGTAAATGCGTCAGCTTTTTAAAACGTAGATGAAAGCCTTGACCTTTGGGCAGCCTCTCAGCTGAGAGCATATAAACGGGAGCTGAGCTTTTTTGAATCAACTTGGCCGTGAGGGTCGGAGTATTGGCGGGGATCCCGAAAAAAGGGGAAAGCACTCCTCCTTTATCCCCGGGGTCGTGATCCGACATAATGCCTACACACTTTCCTTGTTTGAGGCTTTCAAAAATCTTTTTGACCCCGGGGATAGAAGTTTCGCAAAAAGTAATGCCATAGCGTTTACGAGAGATCGAGATAAGCTCCTGTTGGTATTCTTTTTTGAAAGGCTTGTATAACGTAACCGAAGGATAGCGCGGGCCCATATAGGCATTAATAGCTTCCCAGGCGCCGAAATGCGCGGTGATGATGAGCGCACCTTGTCCTGCTGCAAAATCATGTTGAAATGCCGTTTCCCCCGTCACGTGTAGGGGCTGGGATTCGATGGTTTTAGCATTGAACCAAAAAAAGGGCATTTCTAAAATGCGCCAGATGGTTTGAAAAAAAGCT
>JBMDXV010000076.1:0-2750 GCA_048594525.1 Gammaproteobacteria bacterium
CTGGTCTGTCCCTCCCGATAGCTTCAATGAGTCTGTTACCATTCCCACTGTATCGGTTAGTTCTATGCTGGTGGTTAGCCTTTGCATAGGACGGATTTTCACCGCCTGTAAGTTACGCGCTTTGCTTGGCACACTCATGATTGTTTCCTTAGTGTGTAAATGATGATTTTAAACTGAGATTAAAACTATCATGCCGTAGGAAAAGGGGCTTTGTCAATGCCAAAACTCAATCCTGGATCAGGTGTTACAATTGGCATAACATGCTAATATGTGATATCTTAAGCCCTATCCAATTAAAGAATAACAGGTGCAACACGATGCATTTTAACATCTACGTGAATAATCAACTGGGACACCACCTCACTGAATATGCAGAAAAAAAAGGCATCACCCGAAATAAGTTAATCCATCAAGTCTTAACGAAATTTATTCAGAATGAAAAACAAGACTGGTCAGAGGTGATCCTTCAATTTAAAGGAATACCCGACTTTCCAGTCTTTGAAGAAAGTCGCCTTGAACTTTTGCCTCCAAAAGAGGACCCTTTTGCATGAAATATCTTTTAGACACCTGCACGATTAGTCATTTTGTAAAGGGACATCCTCACATTAGCCAGCAACTTCGGGCCACCCCTCCCGAGCTGATTTCCCTATCCAGTGTGAGCGTGATGGAAATTGAATATGGCCTTAAACTCCATCCTGCACGCGCGAAGGAGTTGAATGTCGTCATAGAAGCTTTATTGAATGAGATACACATTTTAAACTTTGGAGAACGGGATGCCAAAATCGCTGCCACCCTCCGTGCTGAGCTTAAAAAGGCCGGGACGCCTATCGGCTTCTATGATCTTCTGATTGCAAGCCAAGCATTGAGTCATGGTCTGATTTTAGTGACTCAAAATACGAAAGAGTTTGAGCGGGTCCCGACCTTAATTCTAGAGGACTGGATCAACCCCTAAAAGGAGAATCCAACAAGGCAACCAGGTCAGCCCCCGCAGTAGAAGGTCCAGGATAAGCGTTGAGTTCTTAAAAGTTCTTAAATCATTTAAGAACTTTTAAGAAGTTTCGTTGACAAGGCGTGCGCAAAACGACACAATAAAGTTCTTAAATCGTTTAAGAACTTTTAAGATGATTAAAAATGACTGGCATTTTGCAAGGCCCGAATTGGCTGAAAGTTATTTAAACCTCTTTGATGTAGGCCTTATTTCTGCGCGGGGACTGTTTGCAAGGCGGCGCATGGGTAAGACAGAATTCTTAAAAAAAGATTTTATTCCCCTCGCTCAAAAAAAAGGTTACTTGGTTGTTTATTCCAACCTGTGGGAACTCGAAGTGGATCCTGCCACTGCGCTTGTTTCTGAGCTTTATAAAGCCATTGCACCGAAAGGATTTGAAAAGGTGTGGTCCAAACTGAAAATACCAATTAATAAGGTGAAAGCAACAGGGAAACTACCAGGTGGCGCTGAAGCCTCTATCGAAGCGGATTTCAAGCCTGATAAAAAAATATCTGGAACGCTCCTGATGGAGGCCATGAGCCTATTTGATCAAACAAAATATCACATGATTATCGTGATTGATGAGGCACAAGTACTCGCCTACCTGGAGAATGCCCATTTTGCGCATGCTTTGCGCTCTGTCCTTGATGTAAGAAAAGAAAAAATTAAAGTGGTGTTTGCAGGCAGCTCTGAAAACACGTTGCGTAAAATGTTTGGCGTCCCTTCAGAACCTTTTTATAATTGGGCTCCCTTGGAACCTTTTCCATTATTAGGCTCAGCTTTTGTAGAGGCCATGGTGCAACGGGTGAATGCCATTTCTCAATACCCCCTATCTCAAGAAGAAGCGATGGAGGCGTTTAGTCAACTTAAAAATACACCGGAATTTTTCAGGCGTTATATTGAGCATTATCTGCTTCACCCACTTGAGGGATCGACGAGGGCTTTAGAAGACACAAAAAACAAAGTGTTTAATGATGAAAACTTCAATCAGCAATGGGATGCCTTATTACCCGCAGATCAGATTATCCTCTCCATGATCGCAAAAGGCACAGTCGACCTGCATGGCAAACAGGCTTTACAACAACTGGGAGCCGCATTGGGGCTTGCTGAAGGGGTTACCAGAAATACGGCGCAGAACGCACTACGTCGATTAGCCCAAAAAAATATGATCACCAAGCTGCAATATGGAAGATATCAAGTGGAAGATGAGGCGTTTGCAGATTGGGTGAAGTATAGAGAATAGCAAGCTTTCAGCATTAACCCCTTGGCGTCATAGGCTGGCCGCGGGGCGTCGCGGGAGCCCACGCAGTGATCTTTTTTGCCCTTGAGCGGACTGCTGCTGCGCCCCTGCTGCCGTGGCAAAGGGAAGGGAAAGCGGAGGAACAGAGGCGGGCGCTTTGGATCGCTTATGCGAATGGGTTTCGCCACTCCGCCGCAAGGCTTTCTTCACAATTCTTGCGACAGGTTTGCTAACGACCTCAGGTATTCTATCATGGCCTGATCGCGCTCTGCCTTTTTCGAGCCGAGCTTGCTCAGCCCGCGTTAGATCCACGGGCTTGAATTCAATGGCCTGCGAAGGGAGAATGCGCTCAATGTTTTTACGGGTGGGTGCATCCAACTACTTAACGCAACTATTAATAATGTAAAGTCGTTGTTATAATTGTTAATTGTTACCTCTAAATTAAGAGGAGAAGTAGTTGTGAAATTAACAGATAAAGAAAGATGTAAAATTGAGGTTTTGCATCAGTCGGGGATGAACGCTGCA
>JBMDXV010000077.1:0-15403 GCA_048594525.1 Gammaproteobacteria bacterium
CTGATGAAATCATTAATGCTTATATTAATAGCCATTCCGATGGGAATGAGTCTGGGAATCTTACAAATATCTCTTTAGAGTAGTCCGAGGCTTCAGCCTGTAATTTCAACCTACCAGCTTCAGCTGGTAGTGGTTGAGTTGAATGTGCGGCTAGCAAAGAGAAACTTAGAAAAGTTAAACTTACGTATTATGCCTTAAGCAGGATGGAGACGTGAACATGTCCCTTAAAGAAGAAGCACTGCATTATCATGAATTTCCGAAGCCCGGAAAGTTAGAGGTGGGATTAACAAAGCCTACTCAAACGCAGCACGATTTATCACTTGCTTACACCCCGGGCGTGGCGGAGCCAGTTTTGGCGATTCATGAAAATCCTGATAATGCCTATCGCTATACAAACAAAGGCAATCTTGTGGGCGTCATCACCAATGGCACAGCCATTTTGGGGCTTGGTAATCTTGGTGCACTGGCAAGCAAGCCCGTCATGGAAGGCAAGGCGGTACTGTTCAAAAAATTTGCGGATATTGATGTGTTTGATATTGAAGTTCATGCAGCGAGCGAATCTGCTTTTTTTGAAGCAGTCACAGCCATTGCCCCTACATTTGGAGGGATTAATCTCGAAGATATCAAAGCACCTGAATGTTTTTCAATTGAATACGAACTAAAAACACGCCTGGATATCCCTGTTTTCCATGATGATCAACATGGTACGGCGATTATTGTTGCAGCGGCGCTCTTAAATGCGCTTGAGTTACAGCAAAAAAGTCTTTCAACTGTAAAGTTAGTGTGTTTAGGCGCAGGAGCAGCGGGCATTGCGACTATGCAAATGTTAATCCGTTTGGGCGCCGAGCGTGAAAACATATTTATGCTTGATCGCGAGGGGGTGATTCATAGTCAGCGTCATGGGCTAGGTCCTTATAAGTTTGCATTTGCCCGTCATACGGAAAAGCGAACCTTAAGCGAAGCTTTAACAGAAGCAGATGTGTTTATCGGTGTTTCAGGACCAAATTTGGTTCAAGCTGAACATATCGCTTTGATGAACAAAAACCCAATTATTTTCGCTTTATCGAATCCAACTCCGGAAATTCATCCTGATCTCATTAAAAGCGTGCGGGGAGATGCTATTATCGCAACAGGCCGCTCAGACCTACCTAATCAAGTGAATAATGTCTTGTGCTTCCCCTATATTTTCAGAGGGGCTTTAGATGTTAGAGCACGGGTTATTACCACTTCAATGTGCATTGCCGCAGTGAGAGCCATTTCAGAATTGGCTCATGCACCCGTTCCTTGTGAGGTGCTTGCTGCCTACCCCGGAATAAAAAATTTAAGTTTTGGTCCACATTATCTTATTCCAAAACCCGTTGATCCTCGCTTACGCTTTGAAGTATCAAGCGCCGTGGCTAAAGCTGCAATTGCAGCAGGCGTTGCTGCCCTTCCTTATCCCTATCTGAAATAATTTCTTTATGTTATCGCTCGAATTGACAAATTCAGTTTGCTTTTCGTATGATGGGCATCTTTAATTGATTAGCAATAAAAAGGAAAGAGAGAATGAAACAGAAATTAATGATTGCTTTAGTGGTTGCCGGATTTTCTACCGCAACCTTCGCGAAGGCTGTAAGTTTAAGAAGTCAAATGGATCAGGTGAGCTATTCAGTGGGCTATGACATTGGAAAAGGGTTTAGTACGCAACAGCTCGGGGTTGAACAAGCTCAATTTGAAGCTGGTTTTTCTGCGGGTTTAAATGGGACGACCCCTGCGATGACGCCTCAGCAAATGCAGACAGTGCTCATGAGCTATCAAAAACAAATGCAGCAACAGGGCTTGCAGAAACAACAACCGGCGGCGGCTACAAATTTGCAGGCGAGCCAAGCCTATCTTGCTAAAATTGCGAAACAGCCCGGTGTTGTGCAGTTGCAACCGGGTCTCTATTATAAAGTTCTTACAAAGGGAACAGGACCAGTGCCTGCGGCCACGGACACCGTATCGGTTAATTATGAAGGAACGCTGCCTAACGGAACGGTATTTGATAGCTCGGCCCAACACGGTGGTCCTGCTAGTTTTCAAGTGAATCAAGTCATTCCTGGTTGGAGCACGGTATTACAAAAAATGCCTGTCGGTTCAACCTGGGTGGTGTATATTGCGCCCGGGCTAGCGTATGGTGTTTCCGCGCCCCCTCAAATTGGACCGAACCAGGCCTTGACTTTTAAAATTCAACTGCTTGGGAATACAGCAAGCTCCGGGTCTTAAACTTTTATTGATTAAAAAAGGGCTGTTCTATGCGTAAAGTGATTTTAGCTATTGTGATTACAGCAGTTGTGTGTATTGCAGGGACGGCTTCTTTTTTTTGGTGGATGACTGCGCCGAAATTAAATAAAGCCTTGAGTTTACTCAATCAGACAACTCATGGTGGAGCTACGGTGCTACGCCAATTTGAGTCGATTGGCAACCTTGAAGGGTTCGTGGTTCAATCGACAGAGCCTGGCCAATCTCAAGGGATTGTCTATGCAGACAATCAGGGGCGATACCTCATATTCGGTACGATTATTGACAGTACAGGTCAAAATATAAGTAATCAGGACTATCAAACTTATATTCAACCCGCGTCTGCCTCCCTTGCGTTTAATTATATTGCGAATGTGACCTATATCCAGCAAGGAGCGAATAATGCGCCTCACCAGGCCTATATATTGTTTGATCCTAATTGTGTTTTTTGCCATCGACTGTTTCAAGCGGTTCAACCTGCGATTAGTTCAGGGCAGTTGGCGGTCCGGTGGATTCCCGTAGCCTTTTTAAAACCTACGAGCAAAGGGCGCGTGTATGCCATGTTAAGTAGTCAAGATCCGCTTGCAGTCATGCAGCAAAATGAGGCGAACTTTGATGAGCAAAGTGAAAATGGCGGAGTTCCTCCTTTAACATCCGCATCGACAGCAGTGGAGCAACAGTTACAAAACAACATGGCGTTTTTGACAGAAACACAAATTAATTCAACGCCCACCATTTTATATAAAACGAGCGATGGCACGGCCAAAATCGCTAATGGCGTTGATCCGGCAAAGTTAGAGGGGCTCATCCAAAGTTTTAGTTCAATTTTTTAATCTATGTTAGACAGAGAGCGCAGTCCTTCTCAACCTTTTTCGCCTTTGCGCTTAAAGGTAGTGGTTGTTATTTTAGTACTGATCGCAATGATCATCATTGCCCGCTTATTTTTTTTAGCGACGATCGATCGCTCTTTCTTAATGAATAAAAGTTTACAGCAAGCCAACCATCCTCGCATTATCCCAGCGAGCCGGGGTGTTATTTTTGATCGAAACGGAGTGGCTCTGGCCGTCAGTGCGCCGATTGATAATATCATTTTTGACGGTAAAGTATTGTCTCAAAATCCTGGAAACTGGGAGGCCCTCGCCAATAACCCTGACTTGGGTTTGTCTTATACGGATATTCAAAATTTATTAGCACCGAATCCCAATAGCCAATATATTATTGCCCGAAAAAATCTTCCTCCTGCGATCGCGGACAGTGTTGACGAGATGGATATTCCGGGAGTCTATGTCGAAAGAGATCAGCAAAGTTTTTATCCCGAAGGTGCGGCACTCGGTCAATTTGTGGGTTTCACCGATTCGGATGACGTGGGCCAGAGCGGTATGGAATTAGCCTATAACAGTTTTTTAAAACCCACCTATGGCAAGCAGTCTGTAACAGAAAGTGCACTCGGCCAAACCTATAGCATCAATCATCTTATTAAAGAAGCGCACGACGGCAACGACCTCTATTTAAGCATTGATAGCCGTTTACAATATATCGCCTATCAGGCTGTTGCAGCCCAAGCGCAAGCCATTGGTGCGATGTGGGGCGGGGCGGTGATCATGAATCCCCATACGGGAGAAGTTTTAGCTGCGGTGAGCTATCCGAGCTATAATCCGAATGATATGACTGCGCGTACGGGCGATACCCTAAAAGACAGGGTGATTACCGATAACTTGGAGCCCGGTTCCACCATGAAGCCTGTAACCGCCACTGCGGCTTTAATCAGCGGCCAATACACGCCCAATACGATGATTAATACGGGCGTGCCTTATATTACAGTCGGCGGACATCAAATCAAAGATGATTCAGATTTTGGTAATTTAAGCTTAACAGGCGTAATTACAAAATCAAGCGACATTGGCATTTCTTCAATCGGTTTATCCTTGCCGCGTCAGGAATTGTACAATACTTTTTTAAGTTATGGTTTTGGCGTCAAACCGGCCGGTGGAAGATATCCGGGCGAAACACCAGGCTATGTCTATCCCTTAAACATGTTAGGAGACTTTCAATTTGCGACCATGATGTTTGGTTATTCTATTTCAGCGTCTCTCCTTCAAATGGCGCGAGCGTATTCAGCGATTGCCAATGGAGGCGTCTTATTGCCCGTGAGTTACGTCAAATTGGAAAACCCACCTGAAGGCACGCGGATTATGAGTCCGGAGGTCGCAGGTCAAATGTTGGATATACTGAAAACAGTTGTCAATCCTTCAGCAGGAGGAACAGGCCTCCTCGCCAACGTCCCGGGGTATATTGTTGCAGGTAAAACTGGAACAGCGCAGTTTCTCGGGCCCGGCGGTTATTCAACCTCTAAACACAATGCCTTTTTTGTCGGGATTATTCCTGCAAATAACCCTCAGCTTGTGATTGCCGTCGTCATGTATGGCCCCAATGGCTATTGGAACGGATTCGGTGCAATCGGCTCAGCGCCCGTCTTTTCAAGAATCGCCCTCGCTTCCATGCATGTTTTAGGCATTCCCCCTTCAACAGATAAAATCAATTTGCAACTCTTTCAAAATCAACAGCAATATTACAAAGGCCTGGTAGAGAATTAACTTAGGCCCCCAACTCCATTTTCCAGATTTTAATGGCATCCTCATATCCTTGGGGTTCAGGCAGCCAACGCAGCTTAGAAATTAAGGCTTCATTCTTATTTTGGCCATTGAGATAGTAAAGAAATAATCCGGGGTGAGAGAGTTTACACGCTGCCTTTTCATCTAAAAAGTTAGCGCGATCAAGGAGTTGTGCCAGAATGGTTTTGGCATTATAAGTGCTTTCATCTCCTGCCTCTCCTGTCATTTCGCAAAATAAAATGCGGCACAATACATTAAGCTGCGCTTGAGGCAATTCCGGTAAATAGATAATGCGGTCATTGCCATTATAATCCAGCTTGTAAAAATCAAGTAAAGTACAGCGGGCACAAAACAAACAGGCTGTGATGAGATTTTTTGGGGTATTATGTTGATAGTTTCCATCATAATTAATGATCTCAAGGGCATCTCCGTGATAATTACAAAAACAGCATGTATCGTGATCGCGGCGCAGTATTTTGGCGCGTATTTCAAGAAACGTTTTATTTCGCTTGCGTCCTTTAAATTTTTCCCAGTTATTGAGTTCCCCGCCCAGCTTTAATTTTATAGGCATTTAAATATCCTTAATGATTCGACTCTGGATGGCTTCTTCTAAAGCAAATATAGCCTCATCAATCATGGGTTGAGCAATAGCAAAACCAAGTCGCTTTTCAGCGAGCCAATGTGCTTGGATGGCGGCCACTTCTGAAAAAGCAGATTTACGGCCCACATTGTTAATGACGTACCAGAGCTTCCGGTCAACCGGCTTCAGCCATAGGCACAGAGAATTTAATACAATTCCAGACTTGCGTGCCTCGCTCAGAAGCTCAATAAAAATAGTTTGTGTAAAAGCATGTTGTTTTATGATTCTTTGTACAACCGGAGTATTTTTATACTTAGCCAATATGGCATTCGTGTTGAAATTAATTTTTCCGGTTCTAAGCTGATCTTGCGTGATCCCGCGTGATATATCTTCCATTTTTTTCTCAGCTTCATCGCGCTTAAAATTAGCAAATGCTGCAAAAATAGCAAATAAAGCTTGTTGATAAGGTTTGAGTTGATCGATACCCGGCCATAGCTCTCCGAGCTGTTGAGTAAACACTAATTTCGCTTTGTTGTGATCTAGAATGATCGCCTGGGTTTTGGGATCACGATGAATGAGCTGTAACTTTTTCGCGAATTCAATTGGCGTATCCGCCATTGCCCAGGGCCCTTGATCGACAGGCGCTGCAACTAAGTTCAAACCTTTGACTACATTAATAGCCGGAAACGTTTTACCGACTTTGCCTGCTAAGGTTTTCATGTTTTCAATATCACGATATCCGCTGTTCGGGTGCTTAAAAAACACAAAAATAGCAAGAGCCAAAATAAAGAACATACAAGGGTAGAGTAAAGTTTGACCGACTTCAAGCGCTAAGAGACGAAGCTCAAGGAATTGGATATTATGGGTATCCGTGCGGTATACCCACAGGGCGAGACCCTGATAATTTTCATTCACTACAAAATAGCTGATGAGTTTGAGTTCAAAATATTTGATCCACATAATCGTCGCTAAGATACGATCACGGAATAAGAAAAAAACTAAACCGCAAGCCAGGAGAATTCCGACTACAATCCAGATAATATCCAGTTCACCTGAGTCTTTTTGCCCTTGCATCCTAATTCCCCTTAAAGTAAGTCGCGGTCACTTGCTGCATTTCCTTTTTGCTGCAATTGCTTTTTATGAAGGGTGAGAATGGTATTAATAAAATGCTCACATACCGCTTGAGCCGTTAAAGCGGGATCGCTTTTTAATTCCATTTCAATCTCATCAATGGCACTCCCTTTGGGGAAACGTTCTGCAAGCAACTGCCGAGTGGAAACGGGACCAATTTTTTTATACAAGGTATCCCGGATGGCTACATCTTCTACTGTCGTATTAAAAGCCCATAATTCTACAGGGCTGATGGTACTCGTGAGGAGCTGTGTATTCATACCGCGTTTTGTTACAAACTGGGCAATAAATGTTGCACCTTCAGAAGTAGGGCCATGTACGCGGGTGGTGAGAGCGAGTTTTTCAGTCTCAGTGAGGCCAAAAGTTTTGCACGTGGCATCGACTGAGATTGAGACACCAGAGTCTAAAATAAAGATTGAGGTTGCAAACTCAACCATGAGCTCATCAAAGTCTTTTAAAGATTGAGAAGCCAGCGCAATATGAATTTTCCATTTTCGACCTTCTCGCATATCTTGTAATACTTGATCTCGAATAGCGGGACTCTTTGAGGTGCGATGGAACTCATCAAATACAATGCGTTTGGGTTCTTCCATTATCTCTTTGGTGCGCTTGAGGTGATGGTCTTGATAAAGCGGAGGCATTTTAACGACTTCATCTGCATTTAAAAAGAAATCTCGGCCTAAGATATGCCTTGCTAGCATATACATCACAGCGGTTTGTTTTTCAGCAGCGGGACTCCCTGCTTTCGCCACTTCATCTAAATCCAGAGAGATGATTTTAGAGCCTTCGAAATCAAGATTAGTAGAGCAGGTTAAGGTGGGCAGGCTCCGAATCACGCCAGCAATAATTCGGCTATAGGCATCCACATAGTTTTCACCATTTACTGTTAAAATTTCGCTAAACAGATCTTTAATGCTGTTGGTATAAGCCATCGCGACGGTGTCAGCGGTCGTCGGCATGGCATAGCGTTGTGCTTTCAATGCCAGGCGGTATTCGCCAGCTTGAAAAAAAGCATCGACTATATTCCACCAGCTGATTTGGTTTTGATCAATATCTAAGTGGATACGCGGGAGGGCGGCTTCAATTTCACTATCACTATGACGAACGTAAAGTTTGGGCTGCTCATTATCAGAAAAGCGTTTATAGGTTTCGTCAATAATCATGCTAACCATTGAAGACATGCCTTCCGGGAGAGAGTCTTCTACATTTTCAACGAGTAAGAGGCTGATAAAATTAATGAGGAAGGAGCGATGCATCCTGGTTGGAAAGCGGGTCCCTAATTGCGTATCAAAGGGGTTGATGGCATCTTTCTCATCAAGTGTGAGGCGATAATAAATGGCTTCGTGTTGCCGATTTTCCGGCAACCCCTCTCGAATGAGAGAAATAAACCCTTTGCTGGATGGCCCGACATCAATGATTGAAATGCGAGGGAGGGACGCGAGGCCGCTCAAAAGGCATAGGCCTAAATTTAAAGTACTTGCAAGGACGGATTTACCCGAGCCTGAACGCGCATAGATAATATCAATCCAGCTCACCTGATAACCCGATCCCGGTTGATAAGGCCAGAGTTTGCCATCCGGCGTTCTAAATAAAAGCCCGCCATTTGGCCAGGGTGAGGCAGGCCTTACAAATGGTAACATCTGTACCACATTTGATAAGGGCGCAGCTGAGGATGAGGCGGTGATTTTACTAGTGACGGCAAGGGCGCTCGAAAGCGTTGTACCAAAAGAGTCTCCTGAAATATCGCCTACTTGGCAATTTCCCCAGCTTTGAACAATCTTATATAACTTTGCTGCGCGCTCTTTCAGCAAGTTAAGCTTACCATAGGGCGCCCAGGTTGAAAGACAAACATGGAGTTTGACGATAGGATCATCACTACGTTCATGTAAGGTCTTTAAAAGACGATGGGCATCTGCAATCAAACGGTTATGATGCGAGCTGAAAGATAAAACCTGTGCGAGGAGCGCTTTACTTTGGCTGATCCGAATACCTTCTCCTCCAATAAAATAAGAAATCCGCCATGGGGTATTCGAAGAAATAAAGCGACGGAATAAATCATAAAAGGGTTTAATGTCTTTTGGAAATAATTCAATAAAAATGGGCGCATAGCACATGTCCCCAATGCGGGAATATTTTAACCCCATGATTTCTCCACCCCTTGGCATCACTTGAGAATCTAAAGGAGGCCACATCAAATAAGATACATCCTTTTTGATGTTTCCTTTTAATTGTAAAGGCAAGCGATCACCCGGTAAAAACGGTTCCCAATCTACGGTTGTATAATGAGGATCAACCGTCCGCCTGATTTCATAAACGGCTTTATGCACGTCAAGGAGTTGCATATAAAAGCCACCGTGTTGTAAATCTTCAACCAAGGTCGATAAAAAGGATTGATGAATATTGCGAAGGTCAGTCAAAACGGCAAAGACATTTTGAGCACCGGGCATACGGGGTAGTTTATATTCTTTTAGGCGAGAGGAGCGTTGCTTGATTAAACTTTTGTAATGTGATTTTTCAAGGGCTTCATTCGTTGTCCACACGACAATAAAGCAATCTTCATCTGCACAAAATTTGGATAAAGTTTTGACGCGAGACTCAAAAATATCTTCAATTTGTAGCCCCAGGCGCTTTGCAGTTTTGACAGCAGGCTGCATGGCTTCGGTAATTTTCTCGCTGATATGGGCCTTATCATATGCAAAAAAGAACTGAATATAATGTCCTGAGCTTGATAAGGCAGGCTGGAGCGCGCTGTTTAAAAGTTCACATAAATAAGCATACTCGTTTGGGCCGACGAAACGTTTATAGCCGTGCAAGCGAATAACAGAGAGGAGTGAGCCGTCTTTTGCTACAAGCGTGGTTCGATTATCTGCGGTTTCAAGGTCGCAGTATGAAAGCGCATTTTGTTTTAAAGCGCTACTGACCCAGGCAAAAAGCCCCTCAATTGTTTCGTAAAATCCTTCTAAAAGTGACATTGTTTGCCTTTATTTGAAAACGTAACCTGTTGATGTTGTGACGGTACCGTTTGTGGAATCAATTTGAGTCACCGTACCGATTGCGCCCAATGATGTGCCGACTGCCACACTCGTCGTGTGACCGGAACCATCAACAAGCCAGGCCCGTCCCGGCACGACAGCACGAACGGTGAGATTGGCATTGGTTGCAGTTTGTTGAGAAAGCAAAGTTTGAAGTTGCTGCTGAGTCGCCGTAAGCGCTTGCTGAACATTCACAAGGTTTTGATTTAACCTGTCCACATTACTGGCTAATTGATTCATATTACTAGCAATAGCATTAAGGCTATCCTCTGAATTATTATTTTGCGCTAAAGCATTTTGTAAATTTTCGGAATTTTTTTCAACTACAGTCGTAAAATCTTGCATCATTTGCTGAAGTTGCTGATCCGTCATGGAGACATTTCCGGAGCCTTCAACAATCACGGCAGGGGGAGTAACGACGGGAGCGGCGGACTCCGGTTGCGAATCGGGGGGCACTGCTGCGGGAGCTTCAGTTGTTGGTGTTGCTGCATTTGTCACAGGAGGGACATTATTAAAGCCCGAATTCACAGGAGCTTGTGAAACTTTTTGAGCCGGAGGGTTGCTCGATGAAAATACGTTCATCATCAGATACGCCGCAATAATAAGTACCACTACACCAATACTGATGTAGAGCCAGTTTTCTTTAGCCATCTCGATGAGGCTTTTTTTGGTCGCAGTGCTGTTCTCTGAAAGATGGTGGGGTAAGTCTGGGTCTGCATTATGATATTCGGAATCTAAATCAGCTGATTCTGTTATACCAGGTTGATCGGCCGAGTCCTCGGCAGCAATTTTATCGAGCTCAGCAAAATCATCTTGACTGAAGTCTGTAAATTGGTCTTCAGCTGGCGTGGGATCTGTATTTTTTACTTTTTTCATTGAGTGCCTCACACTTATTATAATTAGTTAGTAGGAATGCGAACATCAGACATAAACAAAACGCCAATGCCGGTTCCCTGGGCCACGGTAATGGTGGGGGGGGTATTAAATTGCTGTGCAGCAACTTGGCCAAGGCTTGTCCCTATTTGCCCCAAACCTTGATAAGCTGCAGTACCTAGGGTTGCGCCATTGTTGGGAAGTGTGTTCGAGCCGTTTGTGCTGATTACACTACAATTTTGAGAGCCATTGGGACAATAGCTTGTTGCACTGTAAGCATTACCAAACCCTTGTAAAAAGGCAGAAGCAAATAACATGCCATAACGCAGGAAATAATGATTATTAACATTGGTTGCCAAGGCGTTGTTTGCTGTTTTAGAGTCAATGGCATAGGCATTGATACCAATTGAAGAACTCACATAAGGTAGGGTCATAAGATTAAACTGAATCACCAGTGCATCTTTTGTTGACGTAAAGCCCCCTAGTAATTTTGCACCCCTGTAAGGGCCTGAAACAATACTCGCAAGTACAGGGGTGCCCGGACTATCACTACTCAAGGCCGTTGAGATCACCCCAAATACAATCGTTCCCGCTTTAATAGAAACAGGCCCTTGTGCTGCTCCACCCGAAGAATTTGAGGGTGGAGCGGCACCCTGAACCGTAGCAAGCGTAGGTATTTTCCAGCTATCGGTAATATTTTGGAGACCTGACTGCATGGAGGACTGAATATTTTGCATTTCCTGATGTGCATTAGCCTGTTGCTGTTGTGCCTGAGATTGCTGCTGCGCACTTAATTGTTGCTGCTGATTCAATTGACTTTGTAGCGTTTCAATTTGCTGGGAGAGTTGATCATTTGTTGTGGAGTTATCAGATTGGGAGGGAGGAGTATTTTGATTTTTGCTGGCGATAAATTGTGATGGACTCACAGCGGAATTGCTTTGATCATTTTCTCCTGTTGTTCCGCTTTGAGAGGGGATGGGGGTCGTTGCATTTTGAAAAACGCTTCCCCCGGATTGAATCGCTTGCTGCTCAGCCTGGCTTTGGTCTGTATTGGAAAGCTGCTGATATTGTGCCGCTTGTGATTGAGGGGCTGTTTTTTGGGTTTTAGCACCTTGGGAATTGACAGCCTGGACATTTGAAGGGGGGGCCGCATTTTTAACATTAGAAGGAGAAAGTAAATTCATCGTGATCAAAAATACAACAATAATGGCGGCAATAATCAAAAAGATTCTAAGGCGTGGATAATTGGAAAGCTTAGCGAGGTTAGACTTAACTATTTGCAGCATTATTATTCCCCGAGTTGATCGTGATGGTTTCAAGCTCGCCCATATTTGACAAAAGCACAGCCGGTGTAGCTGGAAAAGCATAAGCATGCATGGGGGTTGAACCCGGTCCATCTGCACGTGAAGTAAAAGCAGGCGAGACCATGGTTGATTTTGTAACCATGAGATATTGTCCCTGATAAGACCAAGCTTGTCCGGCATTGCTATCTGACACGCTAAGCGCAGTTGCCCCGGCGGGTGGAATTCCATTCAACAGATCAACAAGATAACCCGGAGCCTGATCAACTGGCATGGCTGTATTCGTTTCCCCAGGCTGATTTTGATCCATTTGAATATAGTCGAGATAGTCCCAACTGTTCTGCCCGATTAACAAATTCAACATGACCGGAATTTGAAGGCCCTGCAGCATGACGCCAATATTGGTTTGCGCATAAAGCTTTTGGCCCTGAATCATTAAAACACCGCTCGTCTTATCCCATTGCACTGCAAAAGAGCCGGGGTCACCGATACTATATGAGGTAATCGGCCAGACCTGACCGGAAGCATCAGTGAAGACAAGGGACGTAATCATACCCTGACCGACGCGAATGACGGGCATAATCCCGCCCGGTTTTAATGTAACAGGGATGATACTCGACGTTCCTTCCGGAGGCGCATTTCCTGCGGGCGCTGCGTTGGCTTCCTGTTGTTCTGCCACTTCATTTTTAAATTCGTGAATTTGTCCGGGGGTGAGTGGAAAATAGTTGTTAAGTAATTGTTGGAAAGCGTCATTGTTCATGGCGTTGCTATCATCATCAGCTTGCGCTGCACTTGCATAGTTGAAAGGAGATAACGCAGCGAGCATGCTGAGCAAAGAAAGCGCTTTAAATAGCCTGAATTTAAGCATTGTTTCGTATCCCGTTTTTCATACATCGATTTTTTTTGCAATAAGATATATAAAAATTATCTTTTTGTAAATAGAACTTATGTAACATTTGTTACATTTCCGAGAGGGTGATCCACTCTAAAAGCTTATTTTTTAACTCGTCCAGGCCTGTGTAACGCAATGCTGAAAAAAACTGAAAAGAACAGTTTTGTATCTGAACAATAAAAGGGCTAACTGTTTTTTGCAACACTTTGGTTTTTTCATTATTGCTCAATTTGTCTGCCTTATTCAAAAGAATATGACAGGGAAGACGAGCTTCATCACATAAGCTCAAAAAGACTTGATCCAACTCCGTAAAAGGATGCCTACAATCCATAATGAGAATAATTCCTTTCAGCGCTTGACGTTTTAAAATATAGCTTTGCAGAAAGCGCTGCCAATGTTGTTTGACACTATGCGAAACTTTAGCATATCCATACCCCGGCAAGTCAACTAAAAAAACATGGTCCGTCACGCTAAAGAAGTTAATGCTTGTGGTGCGTCCGGGTGTTTTACTGACTTTAGCCAGCCTATGTTGACCAGTGAGCAAATTGAGCGTGCTGGACTTCCCCGTATTCGAGCGTCCTGCAAAAGCTATTTCAATATGTGAGTCAACTGGAAAATCAGCGGGTTTAAGCGCGCTTTTAAGAAAGGTGGTGTGTTGAAAGTTAATGAGGAATATCCCCGAGAAAATTTTAAGCTATAATACCCTTTTTGAACGCCCGTGGGTAGTGTGTAAATATGTCTAAAGTGCTAAAGGTGTTGACCTATAATATCCATGTGGGTATGGCGAGCCATAATATCCGGCACTATCTCTTGCATAGCTGGCATCATCTCTTGCCGCATCCGCGCCGTCAAAAAAATTTAAAAAAGATTGCCCATGTGATCGAGCCCTTTGATTTAGTTGCATTACAGGAGCTTGATGTAGGCAGTATTCGTAGTCATTATGTGAATCAGGTAGATTATCTCGCCAAAGCCGCGGCGTTTCAATATGCAGAATATCAAACCACCCGTACGCTCGGCCCTTTTGCGCAGCATTCAAAAGCCCTATTGAGTCGCTTTCCGATTCACGAAGTCAAACATTATGCCTTACCTTCCCGCATTCCGGGCCGCGGTGTCACGACATTTTGTCTGGGTGAACAGGAGAATCCCTTATTCATTTTGAATGTTCATTTGTCTTTGAGCAAAAAAGCACGCAACACGCAATTGGCTTTTATCGCGGATTTAATTTCGAACTATCAGCATGTGATTGTGATGGGCGACTTTAATATGACTCCGCGTGAACTCTCTGTCTCTCCGCTTGCGCGAACGCACTTGCAGATAGAAGATGAAAAACAGATTTTAACGTATCCGAGTTGGAAACCTAAAAAACAGATTGACTATATTTTATTGAGTACGTCCTTGAAACAGGGCGCTTCCGGTGTGATTCCCTGTTTCTTTTCGGATCATCTGCCTTTGTATAAAGAAGTGATATTGCCGGATGAGTTTGAACTTCCGCGAGAGAGCGTAAAAGCAAAACTTTCAGAAAATTATAAAACTGTCAAAATAAGACCATTTGGTTGAAATATTTATATTGTTTGATATAATTAAAGATATTTTTATAATTTGAGAAAAAATGGCATTAGGAACGCAGCCTGTTAGCTTATCAGGCTTTGCCTTGAACGCATTAGTAGAGGGGAGCTACCATCCGGAGAATAGCGAACCCATTATACAAAATCTCCAGCTCTTGCTTGGTACATTAAATCGTAAAGAGGGCCCCAGCATTGCCCGCAATGTATTTCTGATTCTCAACAATTTATTCAGACTATCCCCAAAGGGTGTGCTCTTGAGAGCAGAGAGCCTTCCTGTTTTATTAATAGGCCTTTTGAGGGAGCACGAACGGCCAAGCAATAAACTGACGAATGAGGAAAGAGCCGCGCTTTTTGCTAAAGGAGAAAATCCCGATGCTGATCCTGTGGGAGGTCAAATAATCAGCATGTTAGGAGAGATTGTAGCGCACTGTCCTTTGGATAAGGAGGATCCTTTACGGAAGCAATTTCTTGCATTGAACGCCATTCCTCTCTTAGCTAAACAAGTAAATCACAGAAATATTCAATCTTATTCATCCTATTCAAAGTTGTTTGCTTTTTTAGCGAAAGGCAGAGAGGGGGCAGACGCACTGCTTGCGGAGCAAGCAAACTGTAAGCAGCAAGTCAATCAATTTGCTGAAGGAATAATTGATCGTCTCTGTATGAAGCTGAGTTATCGAATGAAGACACCTGAATTATTCACCCCTATAGAACAGACTTTAATGTATATCGCCAATCGCTTTCTTGAAAAATATGAACAAGACGCAGCCCTATTTGCTTCGGAAGAGCCCTTATCTACGCTTTCCTCTATTATTTCTACTTTATTCGAGAGAATCTTTAATCGTAAAAGTCAAAATTCTGAATTGGTCGCATTTTTTAACCGGTTTTGTACTCATAAACAGATGATTCCTACTTTAGTAAAGCACTGTGCTTTTGAGTTATTTACTGATTTAGTGTGTCCTTTCGGTGAACGTGCGTGCAATTTTCAAGGAATTCTGATTTAATCCATTTTTAAGTCAAAAAATTATTTTTATCACTTCTTTCATGGCCAAACACGAAAAGCCTAAAATCATTAAAATGAGTGTGGATGAGAAGGATCAACTACTGGCCCGTGTTGAGCAAAGCAGTCTTTGTGCAGAAGACAAGCGTATTGTTTCGGGG